>WGBH01000183.1 GCA_015494435.1 Thiotrichaceae bacterium
GAGCAGACGCTCCAGAAGATTTCAGATTTACCAGAAACTCAGCAAGAACTACTTAAATTTGAACGTGACTATAAGGTTGCAAACACCATTTATATCGACCTACTAAATAAAATACAAGAATTTAAGATTGCTAAAGCGAGCAACGTTGGCAATGTGTATATTGTCGATACGGCTGTTGCTTATGATGAACCTATCAGACCTAAAAAAATAATAATTATTGCCATAGGCCTTATTCTAGGATCCATTCTTGGGGTTCTGATTATCCTCTTAAAGAAAGCATTACAAAAAACTATTAATAACCCTGAAAAACTTGAAGAAGCAACTGGAATCCCCGTTTATGCAACAGTTCCTTTAACTCAGAATGTAAAATTAACCGGGGGGCTTAATAAAAAGAAAAAACAAAAATCACTTTTAGCTATCGAGAAGCCCAATGATGCTGCTATAGAAAGCCTACGTAGCCTTCGAACTAGTCTTCATTTTGCTTTGCTCGAATCAAAGAACAATATTGTCATGATTACAGGCCCCTCCCCCAGTGTCGGTAAATCATTTATTTCATCAAACTTTGCGGCTATTGTTGCTTCCTCTGAACAACGTGTCATATTAATCGATGCCGACATGAGAAAAGGCTACTTAAATAAGTTATTTGATCTTAAAGATTCCCCGGGGCTATCTGACCTAATTAGTGAGAACTCAACTCTAGAAGACGCTATTCATTCGCTTAAAGTTGGCGAACACACTCTGGATGTTATCGCAAGAGGCCAAACGCCTCCAAACCCCTCTGAATTACTGATGCACAGCAACTTTAAGAAGCTATTAAACCAACTATCAGATGAATATGATCTGGTCTTAATTGATACCCCCCCTATACATGTCGTTACCGATCCAACAATCATCGGTAAACACTCCGGAGTTATCTTTATGGTGGTTCGCTCAGAACAACATAGCATTAAAGAAATAGACCATGCTGTCACTCATTTAGCCCACGCAGGGATTCAAACCAAAGGCTTCATATTTAATGGTTATACACCCAGAAAAGGGGGATATGATTACTATAGTTATTACGACTATTATCACTCAGAAAAATGATAATTCAACGCTTCCAAGCCAAATTAATGATTCTTATTAAAACTTGGTATATCCATCAGAACAATTACGATGATGGCTTAATTACTGCATCAATTGACTTTTGAAGGGCATCTATCCGTGAGGTAATATCAGCATCTATGTGCTGCACTGAGTCTTTAGTATTAAATAACTCATGAGCAATATTAATCGCAGCCATTACAGCAATTCTCTCGGCCCCCAGTGCTTTACCTCCATCACGAATTTTTTGCATACTATCATGCACATGCTTTGCAGAGGCAACTAAAGACTCATGTTCCCCAACGGGACATGAGATCTTATATTCTTTTTCCAGGATACGAACTGTAACAGGAATTGTTTCGTTATTATTACTCATCATTTACTCCTCAGGATGCCTTATCCAAGGCTTTGAGTCGATCAACCATTGCTTCAACCTGGCCACGCACTTTATCATTCTTAATTTGTAGTTCTGAACGTTCAAGCATAAGCTGATTATTACTATTTTTATATGTTAAATTCTCTTCATTGAGCTTTTCACAATAAAGTAACAACATCTCTACTGAGCTCTCAAGTTTCTCTAATTTATCCTTGATAGAGGAGTCAGAGCTATTAGCGGATTGTATACTCATGACATTAGCCACCTAATTCACAATTTATTAATAATCACGGACGAGTATACGGAAATTATCGTTTAAGCACAAAACATCAAGGTTCTAATCTCAATACGCTATTTTGTATAAAATATTATCATTCTTACCTCTTTCATAAGTATTTTTACTTAGTTTTTCCGGTGTAAGTTAGCGCGAATAAGAATACCCTAATATACTGTTTTTAAAAGAATAAAAATAAATCTGACAAAGCTTGAAAAATGGTCTTTACTCTGTGTAAGATGCGCCCGTGCGCTTGCTGATGGTGTCCGTTATTTCTACGTGAAATACTACCCCAAGGTAGTCAATGCAAGCGACAATTTTAAACCCCCTACATAATTTTAAGAGGTATACCAATGAGGAAGAGTGTTTTATTAGGTCTTGCAACTGCTGCTATTTTTAGTTCATCAGTACAAGCAGACACACTAGAGGATGTAAAAAAAGCTGGTGTTTTAAAGTGTGGAGTTAGTACCGGTCTTGGCGGATTCTCAGCTGCTGATGACAAAGGTAACTGGCAAGGACTTGACGTTGATGTATGTCGTGCTGTTGCCGCTGCTGTTTTAGGCGATGCAAGCAAAGTCAAATATAATCCATTAACAGCAAAAGAGCGTTTTACGGCGCTTCAGTCTGGTGAAATAGACATGCTTTCACGTAACACGACCTGGACATTAACACGTGATGCTTCTCTTGGACTAAACTTTGCCGGTGTTAACTACTACGACGGTCAAGGCTTTATGGTAACTAAAGCTCTTGGTGTCGATAGTGCGCTCAAGCTAGATGGTGCAGCAGTATGTATTCAGGCAGGTACTACAACTGAACTTAACCTTGCTGATTATTTTAAAGCTAACAACATGAAGTACAAGGCGATCACTTTTGACACGTCTGACCAAACAATTAAAGGATTCGAAGCAGGACGTTGTGACATGCTAACGTCTGATCAATCTCAACTTTATTCTCTTCGCATTAAGTTAGCTAAGCCTGATAGTGCAATTGTTCTTCCAGAAGTCATCTCAAAAGAGCCTCTCGGCCCTGTTGTTCGTCAAGGTGATGATAAGTGGTTCAATATCGTTCGCTGGTCTCTTAACGCTATGATCAATGCAGAAGAGCTAGGCTTAACATCTGAAAATGTTGATAAAATGAAGACTAGCAAAGATCCAGCTATCGGACGTATGATGGGTGGTCAAGGCGAGAAACTAGGTCTTGATGATAACTGGTCTTACAATATTATTAAGCAAGTTGGTAACTACAGCGAAAGTTTTGAAAGAAACGTTGGTGCTGGCTCTCCGCTTAAGATCGGTCGTGGTCTTAACGCTCTATGGAGTAAAGGTGGCATCATGTACGCTCCACCAATTCGTTAATACGTTGACTATAAAAAGGGTCTGCAGAAGCAGGCTCTTTTTTTGTCTCTAAATTAGTAATCTTTCTCTTAGCTAATTGTTTTCATGTCTAGCAAGATTACTAATTAAGAGGCATACCCACATACGAATGAACCTACCTCCCTAATTATTCACCTTAATATGGCTTAAAATTTATGAGTGATCCCAGACATAACAGTAGCGAACTACCAAGCAAACCACCTATTTGGAATGACCCCAAATACCGTGCATTATTTTTTCAGGTACTATTAATCGCTGCGCTTGCCTATTTTTTCTATACCATTGTTCAAAATACCTTAGACAATATGAA
>WGBH01000184.1 GCA_015494435.1 Thiotrichaceae bacterium
GCATAGGATAGCTCAAAAACAATTTTATATGCAAAAATGATAACAATTAAATTTCATCAAAAATTATTGAGTCCGACGGGATTTGTTACCCTGCGTTTAAGCTAAACGTGTGGATAAGTTTACAAAACTCATCCAGCCAAGCTACTTAGCATCTTTGGTATTGAAGACAATTATTTAATTTAACTCGCATTATAGTATACTCTCGCTTCGTTTATTCCCATAAATGCAAGGAAGTAAAATATGAAAACTCAATTTAAGGTAGAAAAAATGATGTGTGGTGGTTGCTCATCAAATATTGAAAAAGCGTTATCTAATGTCACAGAAATTGATGCGATTGAAATTGATCTTGAAAACAAGACAGTGATCATTGAAGGTAATATTAAAGCCGATGAAATTGCTTCAATTATCACCGATGCAGGCTATCCTGCAACGATTATATAATTTTTCAGATAAATAATTTCCTGACAAGTAAAGAGTGAAAGCTTCAACTTTTTCATCATCACAATAAAGTGTAATAAGTAAGGGATGTGCACTTATTAAATTTCCGCAGGAGTTTAAGCTTTAGCTTGTGTGGTTCGCACAAGCTAAAGCTTGAACTCCTTAGATTTAGAAATTATTTATCTGAAAAACTCTATAATAAGGTTAAATTTTAAAGGAATAAAAAATGGCAGAAGTCAGACTTTCTATCGCGGGAATGATGTGTGCAGGTTGTGTTTCCTCTGTTGAGGAGGCATTGAAGAGCGTTGAAGGTGTTCTTGAGGTTCAGGTGAATCTTGGTGAACGTACTGCAA
The DNA here is from genome assembly GCA_015494435.1 of Thiotrichaceae bacterium. Lineage (GTDB taxonomy): Bacteria > Pseudomonadota > Gammaproteobacteria > Thiotrichales > Thiotrichaceae > JAGLBW01. Next base: position 792 of record WGBH01000184.1, read on the forward strand.
TTGTTTCTGGCAATTTTTCGATAGATCTCTTGTTAATCGCTGTAAAAAAAGCGGGGTATCAAGCGCAACAACTTACCTCTTTGGCAGATGAGACGGAAAAAGAATCACGAGAGCTAAAAGCCTATTATACCTTATGGTGGCGTGCTTTGATTGCAGGGACATTGGGATTTGGCTTATTTATTAGTATGTTGTTAGGTTGGTTGCCTGATTTAAATGAAGGTCGTGTTTTCTGGTTAGGAATCAGTATTGCAACGCTGATTATTCTTATTTTTGTCGGTGGACATTTCTTTCGTGGCGCATGGATAGCCCTCAAGAATCGACGCGCTAATATGGATTCGCTGGTGGCAATGGGAACAGGAACGGCGTGGCTGTATTCTACCCTTATTGTACTGTTTCCTGATGCAATCCCTAGTATTGCACGCCATGTTTATTTTGAATCTGCGATTATTATTATTGCCTTGGTTTCTTTAGGCGCTGCTTTAGAAACAAAAGCACGAGGACGTACCTCTGAAGCAATTAAACGCTTGATTGGCTTGCAACCCGATACTGCCCGCGTTATCCGTAATGGTGAAGAAATTGATATCCCTATCGCGGAAGTGGGTCTAGAAGAAACCTTACGTGTGCGTCCTGGAGAGAAAATTCCTGTGGATGGTATCGTGATTGAAGGTCAATCGTTTGTTGATGAATCGATGCTGACAGGTGAACCAATGCCTGTGGATAAGCGTAAGGATGCAAAGGTTTTTGGCGGTACATTAAATACCCAAGGTAGTTTTTTAATCACGGCAACAGGGATTGGACGTGAAACCGCATTGGCAAGAATTATTGATCTTGTGCGTAAAGCACAGTCAAGTAAACCTGCTATTGGTCGTTTGGTAGATAAAATTGCCGCATGGTTTGTCCCTGCTGTATTGTTGATTGCTCTCATCGCCTTTACTCTTTGGGCAACTTTAGGTCCTGAGCCACAGTTTGCCTATGCAACTGTCGTTGCGATGACGGTGATGGTTATCGCATGTCCCTGTGCATTGGGTTTGGCAACCCCTATTTCCATTATGGTTGCCGTAGGACGTGCAGCTGAAAATGGTATTCTAATTCGTAATGGAGAAATGCTACAACAAGCCAGTCACCTAACCACGGTCGTATTGGATAAAACAGGCACACTCACAAAAGGCAATCCTCAACTTAATACTATTTTGCCCCTCTCTAATACCACAGAGAATGAGGTCTTATCATTAGCAGCAAGCCTTGAGATGCATTCTGAGCATCCACTTGGCATGGCTATTCTTAATAAAGCCAACAGCAATGCTATCGAATATCAATCGGCTACAGATTTTACTGTCTTGGAAGGCAAAGGGATTTGTGGACAAATTGATAATAAAATGGTTTGGCTAGGTAATGCTGACCTGATGAATGAACAAAATATAGCAATTGATCCTCTACTGCATAAAGCAGAAAAACTAGCCGCACAAGGAACAACGCCTATCTATCTAGCTAAAGAAGGTAAATTATTAGCGCTACTGGCGATTTCTGATCCCATTCGTTCCGATTCAAAACAAGCAATTCAACGTTTGCATACCTTAGGTTTAAAGACAGTCTTACTCACAGGTGATAATGCAAAAACAGCACAATTTGTTGCCTCAGAACTAGGGATTGATGAAGTGATTGCTGAGGTTATGCCTTCCGATAAAATTGAAAAAATTCGTAGTCTGCAAGCAAATAATGAAGTGGTTGCAATGGTGGGCGATGGCATTAATGATGCACCTGCTTTGACTCAGGCAGATGTTGGTATTGCCATTGGTACAGGCACTGATATTGCATTAGAAGCCGCTGATATCGCTTTAATGAGTGCGTCGATTAATGGTGTTTCAAAAACCATTGGCTTATCAAAAGCGACCATGAAAAATATTAAGCAAAATTTATTGGGTGCTTTTATTTATAATTTAATCGGCATCCCGATTGCGGCAGGTATTTTATTTCCTTTTTTTGGTATTTTACTAAGCCCCATTATCGCTGCAACCGCGATGAGTATGAGTTCTGTCACTGTCGTTAGCAATGCACTGAGATTGAGTAAAGTACGGATTTAAAATAGCACTCTATTTTGTTGCTTCAAGATCCGCAACAACCGCTTCTAACCTTTGTTTAGCATCCGCTGCAACGGCATTCATCACCTCGTTATTGGCAATACCCAATACAACCACTGGATCCATAAAATCAAACACAGTTTTAGCATCAGCGTCCCTTGCAACAATGGTACAAGGCAATAAAGCACCTGCCTGTGGAATATCATCAATCATACTCTTTGCCATTTTAGGGTTACAAGCGCCTAAAATACGATAAGCAGCCATCTCTTGATCCAGCTTATTTTTAACAATAGCAGCAACATTGATATCGCTAACGATGCCTAAGTGATGCCTCATTAATGTTGCTTTTAGGGTGTCGATAGCTTCGTCAATCGGCTGCTCTAGCGAGGTTGAAAATACAAAATTTGTCATTGAGCTTTCCTTAGTTATTAAAAAAGGCGATTATATCTGATAAAAAATGGATTGCGATGAGAAACCGCAATCCTTGAAGTCGCCTTAAATTATTCTACTAGGTTTTATTTTTCTTTCTAACTCTTCTTTTCTTAGATTTTACCCAAATAAGGCGAGGCGTAAATTTACGATAAGCATTCATCACCATTCTGGAATAATGACGTACTGCATAAAATTTAGGACCTGTCTTTTTACTAACAGCCCCTACTCCGCCATTGTAACTTGCTGCAGCATAAGCTTTATTACCACCAAAATGTTTCAATAAATAACTTAAATAACGTGTACCACCATGAATATTTTCCCATGTACTAAAACGATTTTTAATTCCAAAACGTTTCGCTGTCGCTGGCATTAACTGCATCAATCCTTTTTCACCAGAAGTTCCTCTTAAACCTGTTCTAAAACACGTTTCTACCGTAATAACCGCTTTAATAAAGTTTGAACTGACACCGTATTTTCTTGCTGCATGGCTAATGGTTCCATGATAACGTTGTGCTTTTTGATGCAAGGTTGCAGCACTTAATTGATCACAAGTGCGAACACGATATCTTCTTCTACTCCTTCTTTTTTTGTGATTTTTTTTGTAGCGTTGCTTTCCTTTTCTGTAATGTTTAGATTTTGCATACTTCGTCTTATAAAACCGACGAGTCTTTCGAGATCTTCTGAATTTTTTATAGCCTCTTTTACCTTTTTGATACCTTCTCGATTTTTTATAGCGTACTTTATAACGTTTTTTACCTTTTCTAATTTTTCTTGATCTTTTATAACGCTTACTTCTATGAGACTTTTTAAAATATTTTTTCTTTTTGACTTTATGCTCAAC
>WGBH01000185.1 GCA_015494435.1 Thiotrichaceae bacterium
GGTATGCCACTTGAAGCACAATTACGGTTTTGGTATGAAACTGCGGTTGATAATGTAAACATCACTTTTGAAGAATTTTCTCGGCGCGGTGGGTATCAAATTAGACATTTATATGGATTGGAAGGTGGTCGAACTGATTACGATGTTCCAAAATGTAAAACTATAATTTTTGGCGGTTATTTTTGCCCATTCCAACATTTAAATCCTAAATACTTGGAAACGTTTCTCAAGGAAACTTATGAACTTAATGATCCGGATAAATTACACACAGTTCTATCATACAGCGTTGATAATCGTCCAATTTTGGCATGTTCCACTTTATTTTCTTATAAAACAAATAAAAAAAGAAAAATTTACCACCCACTCCAATGGGTACGTTTTCAACTGCAAATAAAAGAATAAATAACGTCCAATTGTGATAATATGGATCTACATGAACAACAAGAAATTATTCGGGAATATTATAGAACAAAGTTCACTTTAAATGAATTAAAACGAGGTATTCGTTTAGAGGCTTTTGAAAACCGTGAATTTGGTTTTCGTTATAAAGATGGATTTGTTAGAAATCTTTCTTTCGAATCATTGGGAAAATTACATAGATATATAGCTGAAAAAGCCCCTTTTGGTGCTTTTGTCGGTGCACTCTACAATGAGCCACCAACCCTTTCCACGCCCATTCATACACTTAAATGGATTGGTCGTGAATTCATTATTGACTTGGATTTAGATGAATATGATTCAGTACGAACGTGTGGCTGTCGCGGTGGAGATCAACTCTGTACGGTCTGCTGGTCCTTAGTCAATGAAGCTATCCTCTTTGTTGATGAAACGCTTAGAGAAGATTTTGGCTTTAATGATGTTACATGGGTTTTTAGTGGTAGACGCGGGGTACATTGTTGGGTCCGTGATGACATCGCCTTTAATATGGACTCTGATTTAAGATCCAGTATAATGGAGTATATGAGCATACTTAAAGGCTCAAAAAAGAATATCCGAATTCAAGACCGAAAAGATCTCTCAGCAACCTTTATTAAGCGAATTTATAAAATTGTTGCCAATTCATTTATAAAGTATGCTACAATAGAAGATCTTATCTCCTTGGGGTATGATAAGGCTAAAGCCACAAAATTAATCACATTTCGTGACCAATATGGGTTGACAAAAGAATTGACAACCGCTATTATCAACAAAGCTAAACATGTTGGTGCACTAGATGAAATTTTTCGGCGTCGCTACCCAAGATTAGACACGAAAGTAAGTATCGACACTCGCCGCTTACTTCGGATGCCGGGCTCGATTCATGAAAAAACTGGGAAAAAATGTCGAATTTTAGACATATCGAAAGAATTAGATACCTTTAATCCCCTACTAGAACCGTCTATTTATGAGAGTTAACTGAAAGATTGTTCATTGTTTCTCTATCGGAAAATTTAGGAAAAAATATAGACGCCATTTGGTAAAATTACTTTCAAGTAGCCTTGCGTTACTATTATATTTGGTGAAAACTGGTAATATCCAGGGAAATTGCCAGCACTCGCCCTATATGTTGATGTTGAATTGATTAGATTAACTTCAGCTTGTACAATCGGTTTGGTTATAGTGCTTTTCTCATCATAGCTTTCTTCGATAAAAAGGGTGTTGTTAGCAAAAATGGTTGCTTGGGCTTTATAATAAATGGTAAAAGATGAACTAATAGTTGTTTGGCTTTCAAGATCATATAACTGATAATCCACTATAAAAGAGATTTCATTACTATATATTGCACTGGAAAGCGCATTTTTAGGATTATTGGGGAGACTGCTTAATCTAGTTGAAAAACTTTCGCTACGCAGCGTTAATGAGACGGACTTGGCTTGTTGGCTATAAATGTTTCCGATAAATATGAGTGTCTTTTGTAATTCCGCTAAAGCGTCCGTTTTTGTATAGGTTTCATTTTGACTCATTTTTGATAAAAGTAAAATACCTTTTTTTACTAAATCTTTTTGTATATTATCTGCAATTAGACTAGTATCATCGAATTCCGTAGGTATGGGATTCTTTTTGAAATTTGTTATACTAATTAGTATAGCTACTGTATAGACAGCAATAATGAGCGTTGCGAGTAAAAACATTTGTCCACGATTACTTTTAGAAACTTGAATAATGGGCTTTAACACGGATTTGCCTCCAAATATTTACATCATTGAGCTTTTTATCCAAACGCTTGAATATAAAGATATACAACAAAGGTTGTATTATAAATTCCGTATTTTGATGAGGAATAACCTGTTAACAAATAAGCAGCCCCAATAGATTCAGTCGTTTGGCTGGAAAGTGTATTTGATGTTATAATAATATAAGTCTTTTTTACAGTTAAAGTTTCCGCATCATAATGTGTTGCTGTTACCAAATATCCATAATTTTGAGTTAATTGACTTTCGATAAAAACTTTCAACTTTTGTTGATAGAAGGATGCTGCTTGAGAAAAGGTGGAATTCTCAATTAAATAAACTGATGGACGCAGAAGTTCTAATTCGTCAGCTGATGCGAGAATGTTATATGCTCTTTTTTTCAACCAGCTTTGCGATTGAGTTGGCTGTGAAAGGTCTGTGGTGACTCCTATTATTGCAAGTGCCATAATTAGGATGAACGTGATGGCTAAGACAGTTTCAGCAATTTGTAATTGACCTCTATTATCACGTTTTAACAATTTTAGTTCCCCCAAAAAGTAACTTTTGCAATGAGAGGTAGGTTATTTAGCAAAACCGTTTGTTCAACGGAAATTGATTTCAAATTTGGTGATATAGTGATACCATCACGATTAGGTCCCAGTGATTGAACAAAATTGCCATTATTGTCCCAAATTACAGGTAACGATGAAATTCGAAGATGTATCTCATTTGCGGTTTTTACTGTCCATACTACTAAAATCAATCCCGTGTTAGCAATGTTTTTTGCTGACGTGCTTAAGATTAATTCTGTTTCAGAGTACGTTAATGTCTTTGTTTGCCAAGCAGGTTGTAACAATTCAGTGGCATAAATGAGACTAATTGAATGATTTTCTATTGTGATATCAGCGCTACTTACTGTATCAGATAATACAGCCGTTTTTGAGGATGTATTCCAATAAAAAAATGGCGAAATCCCGCTCTGTCTACCAGTCAAATAGTTGTAAGGCTGCGCGTTTTGTGCAGCTGGATATGCATACGATGGAATATAAGCATATCCCCATAATGGGTAATTATAAGCAATAATAATGCCAGTAAACACAGATTTTGGGTCATTTGGATCCGGATTGATTAGATAACCTTTAGAAACACCATCGTTTCCTGTAATAGCTTGATAAGAAAGTTGTATATTACCACTGAGTAAATCCAGTGTAAAAA
>WGBH01000186.1 GCA_015494435.1 Thiotrichaceae bacterium
GTCTGGATTTATTGCTGTTCAGGTAAAGTGTAAACTACTTTTTAGGTATATGAAGGATGCCTTGTTTTGAGTATTTTTTTAGGAAGTTTCAAGTAATGAATCTAGCCATATTGCGCTGATTTTTTGTTCCTGATTGGAGTATCTCAAGAGGCGCATAGTCGCTCTACGCAATGATTGAGATGATTCAAACAGGGACATAAAGGGCAAGTAAGATGGATAGATTCATTGCTTGGAACTTCCTTAATTGTGGACAATATTTTTCTAAAATGCCATGATTTAAAAGATACTTCTTCGAGACTTTCTTTCTGCCATGTATTTAAAAGTCATTAGCCTTCTATTTTTATTGTTTAGCAGTTTTTTAAGTTGCACAAAAATTCAAGCGGCTAATGAGACTCCTTTTGTAAAAATTGGTGTATTGAGTCATCGAGGTAATGAGAAAACACTCAAAATATGGAATCCTACCGCAAATTATTTGATTGCTAAATTGCCTCAGTATGATTTTGAGATTGTACCTTTGAAGTTTGATCAGGTGGAATCAGCAGTAAAAGATGCAACAGTTGACTTTATTTTGGTTAATTCGGGTATTTATGTCAATTTAGAGGCTAAATACAATGTGACTCGTTTGGCGACTATGATTAATTTACGCAATGATACGCCTTATAGTATTTTTGGTGGAGTTATTTTTACTCGTAGTGATCGAGAGGATATTCAAACGCTAGAAGATACTAAGGGTAAGTCTTTTATGGCGGTGGATGAAACCTCCTTGGGTGGATTTCAAATGGCATGGCGTGAGCTAAATGCAAAAGATATTGATCCGTATAGTGATTTTTCACGGCTTGAATTTGGGGGGATTCATGATGATGTGGTGATGTCTGTGATCAATAAAAAAATAGATGTAGGCACTGTACGCACCGATATTTTAGAGCGTATGAGTTACGCAGGAACCATTGATCTTAAGCAAATTAAAATTATTAACCCACAATATCATCAAAAATTTTCCCTAATGCATAGTACCCGCCTATACCCTGAATGGCCATTTAGTCAATTACCGCATGTAGATCCGCAGCTAGCACGACAGGTTGCGGTGGCTCTCTTTCAAATGCCTAAAGACGATCCTGCTTTGCTTGCTGGAAAATATGCGGGTTGGTCAATCCCTTTGGATTATCACGAAGTGCATGCTTTATTCAAAGAGTTAAAACTACCTCCTTATGCTTCTTTAGCTCAGCTCACTATTATCGAAGCTATCAAACTCTACTGGTATTGGGTTATTGCAAGTATGATAGCTTTATTAGGCTTATTGAGTCTTACTTCTCTGGTTGTAAAACGTAATCGTGAGTTAAAATATAGACAAAGCCGTCTTGAACGACAGCATCAATTAATTAATGAATCAGTAGCAGATGGTATCTATGGCGTTGATTTAGTTGGTAATTGTACTTTTATTAATAAAGCGACTGTAGAAATGACAGGCTGGACAGTTGAAGATTTAATTGGCAATAATCAGCATAAAATTCTTCATCATACCCATGAAGATGGAACACCTCATTTGCGTACTGATTGTCCTGTTTATCAATCTTCTTTTGATAATCAGCCTCGCTTTGTTGCCGATGATATATTTTGGAAAAAAGACGGGACTTATATCAATGTCGAATACAGTTGTACGCCACTAAGAGGTATTCGTGGCGAAACACGTGGTTCTGTGGTGGTCTTTCGTGATATTACTGCACGAAAACAAGCACAAAAACACGCCCAAGAACACCAGTCACAACTCGCTCATGTAGGGCGTTTGAGTACCTTAGGTGAAATGGCATCGGGTATTGCGCATGAGTTAAACCAACCCTTAACGGCTATTAGCACCAATGCACGTGCTTGTATTCGCTTACTTGAATCTGATATTCATAATGCCGAATCCTGTGCTGATGTGATGGAAAAAATAGCCTCTCAAGCAGAGCGGGCAGGGGGGGTTATTCAGCATATTCGTCATTTTGCCCACAAAGAACTCCCTAATATTAAACCTGCAAAAATTAGCAATATGATGACCGTCGTGTTGGATCTGGTTGAGCGGGAAATTAAAAATAAGAAAATTATTTTAAAACTGGATTTGGATAAGGATGTACCGTGGGTTATGGCACAGGATATTCAAATTGAACAAGTAATTTTAAATCTAGTACGCAATGCGATTGAATCACTTGAGAGTATGCCAAAATCAAAACGAAAATTAATCATCAGTACCAAAAAAATACCCAATAATCGTCTTGAAGTGAGAGTTACTGATACAGGGCGAGGTTTAAAAAAAGTGATTAGAGAACAATTATTTGAACCTTTTATGACCACTAAAGAGAATGGGATGGGGTTAGGATTATCGATTAGTCAAGGAATTATTGAAGCACACGGCGATCAGATTAAAGTAGAAACACCTATTGCTCATTCAGGTGTTAGTTTTTATTTTAGTTTATTACAATCCTCAGCAGAGGAAGTGGAGAAAATGAAATATGCCTAATGAAGTAACCGTTTTTATTGTTGATGATGACGAAGAAGTTCGAGATGCACTTGCATTGTTAATGCAATCTATAGGACTTAATGCTGAAACCTATGATTCTGCACAAGCCTATTTAGATGTTTTTGATGCTAAAAGACCAGGAGTTTTAGTACTCGATGTGCGTATGAAAGGGATGAGTGGGTTAGCATTACAGTCGCATCTTGCTAATTTTTCTCTTTATCCACCAATTATTATTATTACAGGTCATGGTGATGTTTCAATGGCGGTTCAAGCAGTACAAGCAGGTGCATTAGACTTTTTAGAAAAGCCTTTTAAAGAACAAGTATTATTAGAAAGCATTTATCGAGGCATTGAAAAAGATGCAGAACAACGCGGTGAAGCCTCAAAAGTTGCAGAAATTCAATTGCGTATTGACCGCTTAACTAGCCGTGAAAAAGAAGTCATGGAAGAGGTGGTAGCAGGTAAGCGTAATAAAGTAATTGCTTATGATTTAGGGATTAGCCAATCCACAGTAGAAGCACATCGGGCTAAAGTAATGGAAAAAATGGAAGCTAAATCGCTCTCTGATTTGATGCGTATGAGTTTTTCTCTTAAAAAGTAATAGATTGATGTTAATAAGTTCTAAGCCAGATAGATTTAAAAAAATACTGCAACAAGGCGGTGTGATTGCCTATCCAACCGAAGCGGTGTTTGGTTTAGGTTGTGATCCGCTCAATGAAACGGCGGTGATGCGTTTACTTGCTTTAAAACAACGCTCTCTTGATAAAGGATTAATACTGATTGCCTCTGACTTCTCTCAGGTGGCTGATTTTTTATTGCCTTTAAATAAGCAACAAGAAAATTATACCCAAGCCAGTGAAATTACATGGATATTTCCTGCTAAAAAGAATGTACCGCAATGGATCACAGGAAAATTTGATACGATTGCTATTCGTGTTACGCAGCATTTGATCGTCAAACAATTATGTCAATCCTTTGGTTCAGCATTAATTTCTACCAGTGCAAATCTTAGCGGTTTAGAACCTGCTAAAACCACTCAAGAAGTCATCGCTCAGTTTAATCACTTGCTTGATGGGATCTTGGATAATAAGGTTGGACAACTCTCTAAACCGACTGAAATTCGAGACAGTGTTAGTGGTGAGATTATTCGTTCTTAGGAACTTCCTTAATAACGCTCCATTTCAGGTTCAATATCCCGCGCCCATGCATCAATTCCCTCTGATAAATTAAACACATTCTCTAATCCCTGTTGTTTTAAAAACTCAACTACTATACGACTACGCGTACCATAATGGCAAAATACAATAATCTGTTGATTACGTGGTAAATCTTGCCATTTTGCTGGAATTTGATGCATGGGAATATGTAAACTATTGGGAAAGTTGCTTATTAATAGTTCGTCACTTTCACGGACATCCAACAACAGATAAGAGGCTTTTTGTTTCCGCAATTTTAATAAATCAAAAACAGATAATTCTGAAGCAGGGTTTGTGGTGTGAAACACTTGAAGAATAGACTCCGAAATAAAGGTTATAAAATATAACGTGAAAAAAATGAATACTAATTGCTTGATATTCTCGTCAATAAATTAGCACCAGCTATCTTGTTACTTTAAGAATAATTATTAAGCAATGATTAAGCTTATCTCAATCATACAGTAAGAGATATACCATGCTTATCATCAAAACTTTATTAGTCATTTTTTTATTAATGTCATTTGCACCACTTCAGGCAGCTTTCGTTGACACTAAAAAATCATTAAAAATCCAGCTTTATCAAGCGATTGATGCTAATTGTGACGGAGTTATTGATTATCATTATGTATTTAATAAGCCTTTATCTGTATTACCACAACAATGTGTCATCTATAAAATAGAAGCACAAAATATTTCCTCAAAAAACCTTACTAATTTGATGATTACAGGGAATATCCCACTTTATACTCAGCTCAAGGCAGAGAGTATTTC
>WGBH01000187.1 GCA_015494435.1 Thiotrichaceae bacterium
ACTTTGGTGAAGTCAGGTTAATTTTAGAAAACTGTTGTCGAACCAAATTACCCCAAGGACCTGCATTTGGAGAGTCATCCCATTCATAGACATCACCATTGATACTAGCAAATACTTTCTCATTGCAATGAATATTGATATCACAAAATTGAAAACCAATTCCATATGAAGATATTAAGACGGAATCTATATATAAATCGGCAAGCTCTTTTCTTAAAATTTCAATAATTTGTGTGTTAAATAAAATCACTTAACCTCCTTTATAGTAAAAATCAAAAGTTTTGAAATAGATATACTAACACCTTATACCAAATAATAATACCACTTTTCTTTCGTGTGTCATACCGCTATGAAATTATTATTAAGTAGGGTGAGGCGTCACCGCCTCATCCCTCTCACAGAACCGTACATACGGACCTCGTATACGGCTCATGTAAACTTCACATTATAATATTTAATTTTATTATAAACAAACCAGCCCGTTTTTACACCGCCTATTGAGTATAGTTTTAATTCTTCAAACCAGCTATTTGGCATAGAAAGACTAGCCAGAGGACTTGCTGAATTACGCCATGAGTTCATCTTTATGAACTTAAATTGCGATTTATATTTCAACTGTCTTAACCGTCGGTGTAGCCTTGTTGGCTTTTTCCAAAGTTTCAACTGAATTGACCTCAGTCTACGCCTTATCCAGCCAGCTAATTTTAAGAATTCTCTTTTACAATTGGCTATACTAAAGTAATTGGAAAAACCGCGTATAACTGGATTCAATCTTCTGATAATTGAATGTATATTCATACCGCTATTACGCTTGGTTAGACCTTTAATTTTCTGCTTGAAGTTTTTGAGATTCTTTTCTTGAATACGTGTGTATTCACTTCCAATAATCACTCCCAGAAATTTTATACCATCATCGCTGTGAGCAATGTGGGTTTTCTTCTGGTTGACTGTGAGCTTTAAATCTTTTTCTAGTATTTGGGTAGCCTTTATTAAGGCGTTGGCAGCAGCACTGGAACTTGCACATAATATAAGAATGTCATCGGCATAACGCACTATTCTGTGGTTGCGCCGTTGCATTTGTTTATCAAATGCATCAAGGTAGATATTTGCCAATAATGGACTGATTACCCCACCTTGTGGACTACCTACAACACTGGCTTCCCAGTTTTTACCAATCATAACTCCACTGCTTAAAAACTTTTTGATTAAGTTTAATATACTGCCATCTGTCACCCGTTTTCGCACACTTTTGATGATTAAATCATGGTCAAGCGTATCAAAACATTTTGACAAATCCATGTCCACAACAAAGTTCCTATCATACTTGCGTATAAATAAGGTGGCTTTGCTTATGGCATCATGGCAACTTTTATTCGGTCTGTACCCATAACTGGATGGATGAAAACCTAAATCAAAGATGGGTTGGAGGATATTCAATAGTGTTTGTTGGACTATTCTATCTCGAACTGCAGGTATTCCTAACAATCTTACACCGCCATCAGCTTTGGGTATTTCTACACGTTTTACTGGCAATGGCTTATATTGTTTGGTTTGCAATTCTTGCTGTAGTTGAATGATATTATTATGCAGGTCATCGCCAAAATCACTCAGGCTCTGCTTATCTATTCCTGCCGCGCCTTTTGCTCTTTTAACTTTAATGTAACCTTCATATAGCGCATTATAATTTAACATGCGACCATATAAGCTATAATATTTCTTCATTGACTACTCTTGTACTATTTTTGGTTTGTGGTAAATTTATGCAGTTCTACTAAAATTATAGGTGCTTATTCAATAACCAAGACAGTGGTGCTATCCCTTTATGGGCAATCTGACTGAATTATATGTTATTTACTGTGCTGTTCAGCCCTTTGTATCAGCTTGGTTTTCAACCCTCGCCGTCTCAAAGGTGCCTGACTTCGTCAAGTCACTTGTGAACCAATAATTGTTTTAATCTGTACTCATTTACACTTAAAGTTTACTTCACCCCTTGGCAATCAATAATGGCTTTTGACCATTATGATTCTAACAGACAAGACTGTTAGTCGGCTTAGTTTTATCCTCCACACCATTACTGGCTTTCATAGGCTATGCCTTTATCGCTACTACGGGTTCATCTGCCACCTCACACCAACATTAATCTTGAATCACTTCTTGTATTAATGCTTCCAACATATTTCATTGGATGCGATGCCAGGCTTCCTTGGTTACTGCACCAGTCCCTATTAGAAATTCCACCCTCAAACACTGTTTTGGTTAGATGAAAGTATGGGGCTTTGCGCTATTTTGCACGCTTACCCACCAAATCAGCCGAATCAGGTTCATTTACATTGTGTACTTCTAACTTCCTATAGCTTCCTTCAGACCCAACAGTTAGCCCGTTACGCCCTTGCCATTCGGATTATCTTCCCCTTTCATCAAGGGTGATTCTGCTTTCTTTCAAGCAGACGGGTTTGCTGGCTTCGCCAAGCAAACAAAAAGGCGCCCACAAGGGACGCCACTACAGTTTTTTTGCGAATTTTGCGTTACGCTTTAGATTTTGAAATCTCTGTGTAACTCCGTGTC
>WGBH01000188.1 GCA_015494435.1 Thiotrichaceae bacterium
AGATTGCTCTAATCAATATGAAACAAGAACAATAACACCCATCACTATTACAGGGGATAACAATATAGCAGGAGAAATGACTTTCCGTAGTAAATCTGATGGTCTGTTAACAAAATTATTGATCATTGATTCAGATAAAATTGAATTATCAGCAGATTTTGATAATGATGGTGTCTCTGATTATAAAAAAGTATTAAGCTGGGATGAGCTATTTAGTAAAACCAATAATTCTAGTGAATATAAGATTTGTCGTTAAACTAATAATTATCAGTAATCCCCGCTCATAGTGTAAGATCTTGATTTTAAAGGGTTTAATTATTAGCCATCTGTGCTATAAGTTGTTGTTTTATAAGTAATATTTTCTTTTCCAAATGCTTAGACTGTTTTTAATAATTACTTGTTTATCAATATGTTGCTGTACAGTGATTAATAAAATAAAGTATTTAAAATCAGGCGCTTACATTCTATCGGGAATTGCTGAATAATTATGAGTTTTGCTGTACCGTACGAGTTAGTTAACTTTATTATTATACTCTTTCGTGTTTTTTCTATTTTAATATATTGATTTTATAATTATAAACAATGGATTTTCCAGCATGTTGTTTTTTATTTAGATTAAATGTTAAGTCCTTGCTTAATGCACCCGCAGGTTTATTTATTTTTTGAAAAACACCACCTTTCATAAGTGGTTTGAGACTTCTATCTGCTAAAATTTTTCCAGAATCAGTAGAGGCAATGACTTTAATAAAATCAGAGCCTACTGGTTCTGTTACAATAAAATCATAAGTTGCATCTTTTTTAGGAATACGAATGGTTTGGTGTGCTTTAACAAAACGGTTGTTATTATATTTATTAGGAAATAATTGGTGTATATCTCCAGATGTTCCATAGTTAATAATTGTTATATAAGCATCTGTACTGGGTGTCACTGAGATAGTGACGGCTTCACCAATTTTGTAATTTAATTTATTAGTTGATACTTTAAGTCTTAGTGTTTTAGAGGGAATACGAGGTTTTACTTGTGAGAGTATTTTTTGATCGTTATTTATCTTTTGCACACGTTTTTTTTCACGAATAATGAGATCTTTAGATCTTGCTGCTTCAGTAGTATTGTCGGCGAGGAGTGATGGAGTTAGTATCATGCTACTAATCAGTATGGCTAGGGTGGTAAATAATTTTTTTTTCATGAGTGATCTCTAGTTTTTTTAAGAATGAAAATTTAATAAGTTTCGTAGATTGAATCTTCGTTTCTTGGGGAGTATATATATAAATGTGGTGCAAAAATAGGTTATTGTTATTCTTGTTATTAATAGGCGGATTGATGAATCCTTTGATGGCAACTAATTATAGTTTACCACCTGAGTTTATTTTAGAGGAGGATGAAGTCGATCTTTCTTTACCTACTATAATGCCCCCTCCTATTATAGCATCTATAAATCCTAAAGATAAAAAAATAACAGTTAAAGCTTTTAAATTAGAACTAAACAGCTATAGTGATAACTACCGTATAGGAGAGACTATTTCTTTTTCAATTAAAAGTGAACAGGATTGTTATTTAACAGTGCTTAATAAAGGAACAACAGGAAAAACAACGGTATTATTTCCTAATGCTTTTCATCCTGATAATTATATTAAAGCAAATGCTATGCTGTTATTGCCTAGTGAAAGTTTAATGCCTGTTGATGCTTTATATATTTCAAGACCTGATAACTCAATCACAAAGTATGAAACGATTATTGCTATTTGTCGGAAATCAAAAAAACCGCTATTTACAGAACCTTATCAGTTTGATGATTATAATTTTCGTACCTTTTCAGCATCAGAGGATTGGTCTGAGCAGACGACAACGGTTGATGAGCATCAGGAGGTTCGTTCTAAGATTCGTTTTACTGCAAAGAATGCTTTATAGTTTTTTAGATAAATCATTTCCTGATGAAAGGAGTGAAAGCTTCAGCTTTTTTATCATTAAGATGAAATTGAATAAGTGAACATCTATGAGTTAAATAATATACTAAGGAACCTCCTAATTTATCAATCTTAATTTATCGATATTGAGATGCTGGAATGCTAATTTTTTTTTGACGTAGCATTTCTGATAGTCTGATCAGTGGCAAGCCAATTAGGGCTGTGGGGTCATCACCTTGTAAGCGTTTAAAAAGACTAATCCCTAAACCTTCTGATTTAAAGCTTCCCGCACAGGCGTAGGGTTGTTCAACTTGTAAATAGGTTTCAATTTCATTATCACTTAATGTTCTAAAATCAACATGAAAAGGTACAAGATCCAATTGGTAATCGTTTGATTTAGCATCATATAAGCAAAGTCCTGTTAAAAAAGTGACTCTTTCTCCTGAGCTTTGACGTAATTGTTGAACGGCATTTTGATGATGCTTCGGTTTGCCTCGAATGATACCTTTTAAAACAGAGCATTGATCCGATCCTATAATTAATGCATTAGGGTGTTGCTTTGCGATTGCCTGTGTTTTTTGCAGCGAAAGGCGTTTGACATAATCTTGGGCTGACTCATTTTCTGATATTGTTTCGTTAATATTAGGGGAGGCAGTGGTAAATGGAATGCTGAGACGTTGTAATAATTTTTTACGAAAGGGTGAGGTAGAGGCAAGAATAAGTGGGTATTGCATGGTTATAGTCTAGTTTTAAAGGATAGAGGCGACCTATTGTATCTTTAATAGATTTTTGATAATAGAGAGAATTTTAAGCAATGTCTAAATAAAACTAGAATAGAGCTTTACAGTAGGGGGGGATAATTTCTATAATCGCGCGCTTATGTCAAAACGATTACCCATTGATATTGATCCCTTCCGCTTGGTTGAACAGCGAATACTTCTCACTGGTGAGATGCCTGTTAAACAATTTCCTCGGTTGAAAAAATTGTTGTCAACGAATATAGGCGTGATGCAGGTGGATCTAGTATTTACACGAACAGATGTGACAGCTTTACCTATTATTACAGGTACTATTGCAGGTAGTTTAGAGCTTGTTTGTCAACGTTGTTTAGATGCTGTTTCATTTATTGCAAAGAGTGATCTTAATATTGTTCTAGTTAAAACAGATGCGGAAGCTGAACGTTTGCAATATGACTATGATACTTGGCTAGTGGAAGATGACAGAATATTTTTACAAGATTTTATTGAAGATGAAATTTTATTGGTTTTGCCTCATTCGGCATTGCATGATAAATGCGAACCTTTTAAGCCGTTGATTGAAGCATTGCCGAACGAGGTAGTAGACCTAGAGCAGCAGGAAAATAATAATCCTTTTGCTATTTTGAAAGATTTAAAGTATTAATCGGAGTAAGCCAAAATGGCAGTACAAAAAAGTAAAGTAACACGTTCTAGACGTGGTCAGCGTCGTTCTCACGACTCATTAAAAAATCCTACTTTATCTGTTGATCCTGTTTCAGGTGAAACACATTTACGTCATCATATGACACCCAATGGTTTTTATCGTGGTCGTCAAGTAATTGCACCTAAAGAAGTGTATGAAGATGATGATGAGTAAGCTTTTTTAAGCTTAAAGAAAGACTATTTTTAGTTTTTCAAACAGAACAATTAGCTGTATATTCAATCATTAAAGTTGGATATGTAGTGATGAAAATCGCGGGCTTGTCCCGCGATTTTTCGTAGAGTTTAAGGAAAAAAAAATGCATTCTTTTCATCGAATATCTTTAGATGCAATGGGTGGGGATAATGGCTTTCCCGTAGTAGTTGCGGCGGCAGTTGAAGCATTACAAGAATACAAGGATATAGAACTTGTTTTAGTGGGTGATGAAAAAAAACTGACAGAAGAGCTGAAAAAGTATCAAAATATTGATGCAAATAGGTTGAATATTCACCATGCTTCTCAAGCAGTTGCTATGGACGAATCGCCTGCCTTGGCGTTGCGTAAAAAGAAGGACTCCTCAATGCGAGTTGCTATTGATTTAGTTAAGCAAGGCGATGTTGATGCGGTAGTGAGCGCAGGTAATACGGGTGCATTAATGGCAACTGCACGTTTTGTATTGAGAATGCTACCTGGTATTGATCGTCCTGCCTTATGCACTGCGATTCCTAATTCAATCACCCATACCCATATGCTGGATTTAGGGGCAAATATTGATTCGTCGGCTGAGCATTTATATCAATTTGCATTAATGGGCTCAGAGTTAGTCACAGCAATAGATGGTATTGATGCGCCACGGGTGGGACTATTGAATGTTGGTGAAGAAGAGATGAAAGGTAATGAGCAGGTCAAATTAGCAAATGATTTAATTAAGCAGGGCAACTTCAATTACCAAGGGTTTGTTGAAGGCAATGATATTTTTAGTGGTAAAGTTGATTTAATTGTTTGCGATGGTTTTGTGGGGAATGTTGCACTTAAAACCTCTGAAGGTTTAGCAAAAATGCTTTCAACCGAGTTAAAAGCAGAATTTACCCGCAATATTTTTAGGCAATTAGCTGCTTTAATTTCTCTGCCTGTGCTGAAAGTCTTTATGAAACGCTTTGATCATCGTCGCTATAATGGTGCAAGTTTGCTGGGTTTACAGGGGATTGTGGTCAAAAGTCATGGGAATGTTGATGCATTAGCTTATACCAAAGCGATTGGAATAGCGCGTAAAGAAGTGAAAGCACAACTGCATTTGCGGATTAAATCTAAACTAGAAGCGATGATGTAAGTTTGATGATGTGCGTCAAAAGAAATAAACAGCCTAAAAAACGAAGGATTAATACGATATGTTTTCACGAATTGCGGGAACGGGTAGCTATTTACCAAAAAAAACACTGACTAATAATGATCTAGCTGAAATGGTTGATACTAGCCATGAATGGATTGTAGAGCGTACAGGGATTGAAAAACGTCATATTGCAGCAAAGAGTGAAACAACCTGCGATCTTGCGGAAAAAGCTGCCCGTCTGGCAATGGAAATGGCAGGAAAAACAGCGGCTGATATTGATCTTATTATCGTAGCGACCACCACACCTGATTTAGTTTTTCCTAGCACTGCTTGTTTATTGCAAAGTCGTTTAGGAAGTACAAATGGTAGCCCCGCTTTTGATGTGCAGGCTGTTTGTACAGGTTTTGTTTATGCTTTAGGCATTGCAGATAAATTTATTAAAAGTGGCTCACACAAATGTGCTTTAGTGGTCGGGGCTGAAACGCTTTCTCGTATCGTTGATTGGACGGACCGTAATACCTGTGTCCTTTTTGGTGATGGTGCAGGGGCTGTGATACTTGAAGCTAGCAAAGAGGCAGGCTTATTATCAACGCATCTTCATGCTGATGGACACTATGCTGATTTACTTAAAGTGGGTGCGGGGTTATCTAAAAATTCAGAAATATTAAAACAAGGCAATGCTTTTATTGAAATGCGAGGCAATGAAGTCTTTCGTGTGGCGGTTAAAACATTGGGTCGTATTGTTGATGAAACATTAGCGCATAATCAATTGCAAAAGAGTGATGTCAATTGGCTCGTACCGCATCAAGCCAATATTCGCATTATCAAGGCAACGGCTAAAAAATTGAAAATGTCAATGGATCATGTTGTTGTTACTGTGGATGAACACGGTAATACCTCCTCGGCTTCTATTCCTCTGGCTTTAGATGCCGCAATACGGGATAGTCGAATTAAACGCGGTGAATTGATCTTGTTAGAAGGATTTGGGGGCGGATTTACTTGGGGATCTGCACTGATTCGATTTTAGATCAGGAATTATTTATGTGAAAAACGATAGGGCGGGAAAAGCTGAAGCTTTCATTCCAGTCACGAAGGCATTATTTATATGAAAAACAATAATCCCTCTGAATATTTTGATAGCAAAACTTTTCTAACAACTCTTCCGCATAAACCAGGAGTTTATCGCATGGTTAATGGGGAAGGAGATATCCTCTATGTGGGTAAGGCAAAAGATTTAAAAAACCGTGTTTCAAGCTATTTCCGTAGTCATCTAGTCAACTCCCGTATTTGGTCGATGGTCAAACAAATACAGGATATTCGTATCACTATCACTGCGACCGAAGCAGAAGCTTTATTGTTAGAGAGTAATTTAATAAAAAAGCATCTGCCGCGTTACAATATTTTGTTACGCGATGATAAAGGTTATCCTTATATTTACCTCTCTTCGCATAAATTTCCACGCTTACGATTTCACAGAGGAGGGCGCTCGGGTAAGGGAAAATATTTCGGGCCTTATCCTAGTTCAGCGGCAGTAAGAGAGGCGTTGAATAAATTACAGAAATTATTTCAACTGCGTCAATGCGATGATAGTTATTTTTCTAATCGCTCGCGTCCCTGTTTACAATTTCAAATCAAACGGTGTTCTGCCCCTTGTACTGATGAAATTAGCGACAAGGATTATCAGATGGGTGTTGATCATACGATTAAATTCCTGCAAGGAAAAAATCAGCAAGTGATTGATGCCCTCGTTAAACAAATGGATCAAGCAGCAGAACAGCAAGCGTATGAAACGGCAGCAGAATATCGAGATTTAATTGAGAAGTTACGTACTATCTCACAGCAACAATATATCAGTGGTGCGCGAGGGGATATTGATGTGATTGCATTGCAATTTGCATCTAATATTGCCAGTATTCAGGTATTAACCATTCGCGGAGGAAATAATTTAGGCAATAAAAATTACTTTCCCAAGCTTCCTATCATTGATAGCTCACAATCTGAAATACTCAGCACCTTTATTGCTCAATATTACTTCAACAGAAAAATTCCAAAACAGATAATATGCAGCCACGAAGCAGAAGATAGTCATGCTTTGTCTGAAATGCTAACACTAAAGGCAGGACATAAAGTTACCCTTATCCATAAAACACGAGGAGAGCGAACCCGTTGGTTGGATATGGCAGGACGTAATGCGTTGCATGCATTAGAAATTCATCTTAGCTCTAAAGTCGGAATGCAAAAGCGTCTGCTAGCATTGCAACAAGAATTAAAGCTTGAAACTATACCAACTCGCATGGAATGTTTTGATATAAGTCATACACAAGGAGAGGCAACGGTTGCATCCTGTGTCGTCTTTGGTTCGGAAGGTGCTATTAAATCAGACTATAGACGTTATAATATTTCTGGCATTATAGGCGGTGATGATTACGCAGCGATGAAGCAAGTATTACAACGACGCTTTAAAAAAGCATTAAAAGAAGCGGCTAAATTACCCGATATTTTATTCATAGATGGAGGGAAAGGGCAGGTCAAACAGGCGTTAGATGTATTATGCGAACTACAAATTAGCGGTGTTGCTGTGATTGGGATAACCAAAGGCGAAGGACGCAAAGCAGATTTAGACACATTAACCATTGGCAAAGAAAAAATTGAACTCGCTCCACACTCTAGCGCTTTGCATCTAGTGCAACAAATACGTGATGAAGCACATCGTTTTGCCATTACAGGGCATCGTCAACGCCGTCAAAAGGCGAGAACCCGCTCGCCATTGGAAGAAATTGCAGGTCTAGGACCAAAGCGAAGGCAGAAATTATTAAAACAGTTCGGTGGAATGCGTGCAGTGACGGTTGCTAGTATTGACGAATTGAGCAAAGTGAACGGCATAAGTCGCCAATTAGCCAAAAAAATTTATGATGTATTCCATAGGAAATAATCATTATGATCTTTAATTTACCAATATTTCTTACCTTATTAAGAATTTTAGCAATCCCACTGGTGATTGTTTTTTTCTATCTGGGGTATCCATTAGCTGCCGCAACCACTTTTGGTTTAGCAGGTGTCACTGATTGGGCTGATGGTTATCTTGCACGTAAACTAGGGCAAGAATCACGCTTTGGCGCTTTTCTCGATCCTGTTGCGGATAAACTGATTGTGACGGTTGCTTTGATCCTAATCGTGAGTCAAGAAGTCAATATGTGGATTACCTTAGCGGCCTGTATCATTATTGGTCGTGAAATTATCATCTCAGCATTGCGTGAATGGATGGCAGAATCAGGGCAGAGCAGTAAAGTCGCTGTTGCATCCCTCGGTAAAATTAAAACCGTGGTACAAATATTCGCACTGATCTTTCTGCTTTATAATCAATCTTTATTTGGCTTTCCGATTCGTGAAGCAGGATTAATTTTATTAGCCATTGCCACAGTGTTAACGGTTTGGTCAATGATGCACTATTTACAAAATGCTTTTAAAGAGTAACCGACTGTGTTTATAGTTCGCTATTATAGTTCCTCGTTCCTAAATTTATTTTTAAATATAATACGCACTCTTGTTACAATGACGGCGAGCGCCTTTAAAGCCTGGCAGAAAGGAGTGGTGAATATTAATGCATCGACCTTGTAAGGCGTGACAGACTTTTTCAGATAGAATTTGCATATAACGCGCTAAAACGACTAATTCAGATTTTGTCTTCTCGACTAATTCTAATAATCTTTGCTCTTGTTTTGCCTTGTTTTGTTTATCAATCGGCAAACATACAAAACGGATACCTTCACGTTCTACAATCGGACGCAGATCAATATGATTAGAAACAACGGTGGTGATATCCATTTTCAACTGACCTTTATTTTTGCGGTATAGCAGGTCAGTTAGGCAATGATCCTCTTTTGAAACCATGATCAACACCCGCATCATTCTATCTTTATTACACATCTGCCAGTCCATTTTGAGTTGTTTTGCAATGGGTATAAAACCTTCACGCAACGCTTCAATGCTAGGGGATTTTTTATTATCAAGGTAAAACTCAATACGACAAAAAAAGTGCTTTTCAACTTCATCATCGTATTGGTTCATTTTATTGACATAACAATCTTGTGTTGCCAAATAGTTAGATACTATAGCAATAATTCCTGAACGGGCAGGGCAGGTGATGGTTAAAATATAATATTGAGAAGGTGAGTTCATGGCATCAAGGCGAGCTATTTATTTTCACGGTATTGAATTAGATCATCGACAACGGATGGGTCGGCAAGTGTGGAAATATCACCTAAACTATCCACATCATTAGCAGCAATTTTGCGTAATATACGACGCATAATTTTACCTGAACGTGTCTTAGGTAGTCCCGGCGCCCATTGGATAATATTGACTTTAGCAATTGGGCCGATTTCACTGCGTACCTGTTTAACTAGCTCCGCTTTTAGTGCATCGTCGCCTTTTACATCTATCATCAGGGTAATATAAGCATAGATTCCCTGACCTGTAATCTCATGTGGATAACCAACCACTGCCGCCTCAGCAACGCTAGGATGTAAAACTAATGCAGATTCAATTTCAGCCGTGCCTAAACGATGCCCTGAGATATTCAATACATCATCAACGCGACCTGTAATCCAATAATCTCCGTCTTCATCACGTCGTGCGCCATCACCTGAAAAATAATAGCCTTCAAATAGGGAAAAATAGGTTTCATAAAAGCGTTCATGATTACCGTAAAGTGTACGCATCATAGAAGGCCAAGGTCGATCTATGGCAAGATTACCTGCGGCAGGATTACCCTCAATCAATTGACCTTCATCATCTAATAAGACAGGACTGACACCAAAGAAAGGCGCAGTAGCAGCGCCTGGTTTAAGATCATGAACACCCGGTAGCGGGGTGATTAAATGAGAGCCTGTTTCCGTCTGCCACCATGTATCAACAATTGGACACTGACCATTACCTACTACCTTGCTATACCACTCCCATGCCTCTGGATTAATTGGCTCACCCACCGTTCCTAAGACACGCAAGGATTGACGAGAAGTGGCTTCAACAGGTGCATCACCTGCGCCCATTAAGGCGCGAATAGCCGTTGGTGCGGTATAGAAAATATTGACTTGATGTTTATCCACAACTTGCCAAAAACGGGATAAATCAGGGTAGTTAGGGACACCTTCAAACATTACAGTCGTCGCACCATTGGTTAATGGCCCATAAACAACATAAGTATGCCCTGTTACCCAGCCTACGTCAGCAGTACACCAATAAATATCGCCTTCTTTATAATCGAAGACGATTTCATGCGTCATAGCCGCTTGCACTAGATAACCGCCTGTTGTATGCAAAACGCCTTTAGGTGTGCCTGTCGAACCTGAGGTATAGAGGATAAACAAAGGATCTTCTGCATCCATTTCTTCAACGGGACAATCTGCACTTGTGGTAGCAATCGCATCATGATACCAAATATCACGTTGATCATGCCATTCAATCGGTTCACCGCCACGCTTGACCACAATACAGGTATGTACATTAGGGCAGGCTTGCAATGCTATATCAGCATTGACTTTTAGTGGAATCTTCTTGCCACCTCGCATGGATTGATCTGAGGTAATCACAACTTGGCAATCAGAATCTTTAATACGACTTGCCAATGCCTCGGATGAGAACCCTCCAAAGACAACCGAATGCACCGCACCAATGCGTGTACAGGCCAACATCGCCACCGCTGCCTCTGGAATCATGGGTAAATAAAGAGAAACACGATCCCCCTTTTTAACCCCACGATCTTTTAAAACATTGGCAAAACGTGAGACTTCATCATGTAATTCACGATAGGTTATCTTACGCTCTTCATTAGGATTATCACCTTCCCAAATAATCGCCACTTGATCCCCACGGGTTTCTAAATGACGATCAAGACAATTATAAGAAACATTGAGCTTGGCATTAGTATACCAACTAATATGCAAATCCTCTTTGGCAAAGCTCCAATCTGATACCACATCCCATGGTTTAAACCATGTCACATATTTCTCTGCCTGCTCTGCCCAAAATGCATCAGGATTCTCAATAGAGCGTTGATACATTTGTTGATATTGCTCCGCATTAATATTCGCTTGTGCCGCAAATTCAGCAGATAATGGATGTTTTATTGTAGACATTCTCGCATTCTCCTTTAGATATAAAATTTTAAAATTTTTTGCTATCCTTCAGTTGGAAAAAATACGCAACTGAAAAATAAAAGCTTCCAATATTTTTAATATTTTAAAAAAAGGTATGTATATAACTAAAAAAGCTCAAGGTCAAAGTTTTATGATGCTGAGTTAAGGCTATTCCAAGAAAATATAAGCTTAATAATAAGTTTAAGTTATTTTGAGCTATTTTCTTGCTTAAACCCTCTCAGTTCTAATAAGGTCCCAATTTGCTATAAAAAAAACACCGCTTAAAATCTATGCACTTCTTATTTGTTTTGCTGCTGTGGTTTGCTTCTCAATCTGAATTGGCATAGGAACTTACAGCCTTGTGGGTATTTTTAACCCTGAGCTAACCGTTAATTCATGGGTCTATGAAAGACACTAAAGTAATGAGCGATTTTGTAAAGGAAAAAATGCTTTAGCCAATCCCTTTTTAGACAGAGAAAAAACAAGCAAAACACCTGAGCGACCAGTATGAAGAGATACTGACGAACAGCAATTCAGCCTGAAAAATAATAACGTTAAATATCAATAAACTATACTTTATCAAAAAAATATTTTTCACACTGTTTTAACAGTCTATATTAGGATGCTTTTCCCATCAATTCACCTATATAGAGAAATAGTTATGAAAAAAACATCAAAATGGGGGGGGGTATTGTATGAAACATAAATATTCTAGAACAAGCTATCTTGCCATGAAAAATTATCATCAATTTATGCAAATGGCGAGCTTGATTAACCAACTAATGGTAAAAACCGTTAAATTTCAGGAAAATCATCTTCGTGGTAAAAATTATAAAACCTTGAAAAACCTGTGGAAAGACCTTGTTGCAGTAATGCAATGGCCTGCTCTAGAGACAACCCGTTTAGAGACTATTTCAATGTCCCGTATTCAAGACCGTTTCGTGACTTGAGAAAATGGAGATGCCTTACTCCGAAATATAAGGTTAATCGCATCGACCTGCTGGAGGTGACTAACTCTCAATCCTGCTTAAAAAATAAAAATCGAATTGCTTCAAAATATTCCCAAATTAAAGAAGAGAGATTTTTTGTGCTTGAAATAATTCATTGATGGAGCTGACTAATTTTTGGATGAATACTCTGAATTGCTATATAAGCGATAGCGTAGCACAAAAATCGGGGTGCGTTGGGGGCAATGTGATTTGTCTTGTTAGAATTGATATTTCAAAGACCTACCAATTTACTGGTTTAACTTAATTATTCCCCATAATTCACTAGGTGAATAAACAGGATAATTTGCTTTTTTATAGTCATTTACATTTCTAGTAACAATAGAGTCAACTTCAACTTTTTGACCTGAATAATATTGAACAGCATCTTCAAAATCTGCGAACTTAGACTCTACAGATAGTGATAATACCTCTTTATCTACTTTTGCTATTTTAAAAATTGAAAGTAATTTTTGAATGGAAGCTTTAGCTACTTTTCTGTTATTTGTTTTTGATACTAAATAATCTATTGTCGTAAGTGTTGTGGCACATAAATAACCCTCAATATTGTTAGTTTCAACTAAACTCATAATACTTGCAGATAATTCTACAAACTGCTTTCTATCTAATAAAACATCTAAAACAATATTGGTATCAAATAATACTTTCAAAGATATTTTTCCTCTAGATGCTTTTTATAATCAGATTGATCTAAGTTGCTCTGCTTTATAATACCTACCAGTGACTGTGTAATAGGAGCAATCTTGGGTTGTTTTGATTTCTCTGTGAATATCAGGAAATAATCAGCCACTATTTGAGAGAGGGACTTTCCTTGTTGCTTTGCATGCTCTTTTGCTTGTTCAATAAGCTCACTTTCTAAGCGTAAAGTTAATTTTGTTTGCATATAGAACCTTTTGACGTATTTATATTATTTTATGATACGCCTTTTTTTGGTTTTTTCAAGCTCAGGATGGGAGATTATTGCTACTGTAAATTCTAACGCCCCTGTTCTGAAGCAAAATCTCCTAGATAATGTTTTTTATTATCTAGGAGATTTTTACTTGTTCTCAAATTCCCATTTGGGAACACACTGCCAGAAATTCCATTTCGATACCACGCGTTATGGAAATAGAATTTCCAGACGGCATTCCCAAACGGGAGTTTGGGAATGGTACGCCCTCGAAGGCGTTTAATTAGCATGGTGAAAGTCCGTGTCAGGGAAAGCCATAGCCCTGTAGCTGAAAGTAACTGCGTTGTCGTGAGACAGGGTGGGGAG
>WGBH01000189.1 GCA_015494435.1 Thiotrichaceae bacterium
AACAGCGATAAAAAAACAACGTACTTTAAAAACCATCTCAGAATGGCTATGGTTTTCTATTGTCTGGATTTATTGCTGTTCAGGTAAAGTGTAAACTACTTTTTAGGTATATGAAGGATGCCCATAACTGGCATCTTTTTCACCTTGATTATCTCCTATATTCCATTATAAATTGCTCGAAACTTCCGTAAGTATAGAATAGTTTTAGCAACCATCTGTCAGTCAGATGATTGAATGCTTTACATTTACACATGCTCTGTATTGTTTTTGATCACCACTTGTTTTTATTTTTAAATCAGCATCAAAAGAGCGAAGCTATTAGACACAATTGAAACTAACTTTTGATCATGAGACCGCTTTTCCGTTTTCTCTCATGCTATTATCTGTATCGATTTCTCGGTATAAACATATACCCCGTTACAAATTAGGATTCCCCTCATGTCCCATTACCAACACCATGTTTTTATCTGCACCAATCTACGCGAGGATGGTTCACAATGTTGCCAACAATATAATACGCAGGAAATGCGTGATTATATGAAAAAACGCAGTAAGAAATTAGGTTTAGTGAGATCAGGACAGGTACGCATTAATACCGCAGGATGCCTAAACCGTTGTGAGCATGGACCTGTGATGGTGGTATACCCTGAGGCCGTCTGGTACAGCTTTGTGGATGAGGAAGATATTGATGATATTTTAGAACAACATTTACTCAAAGGGCAAATTGTTGAACGTCTAAATATTGACGGTGAAAACCAGTGTTAAGCTATTTTTCATTTCTTAAACAACAGTTTCCCTATTATTTGCAATTAATTCGTTTTAATCGTCCAATAGGCACTTATTTACTACTTTGGCCGACTTTATGGGCGCTTTGGTTTGCGGCTAAAGGTCTACCAGATTTAAAAATCTTGCTGATTTTTTGTTTAGGTGTCTTTGTAATGCGATCGGCAGGTTGTGCTATTAATGATTTTGCTGACCGTAAAATTGACGGACATGTTAAACGTACAAAAGACCGCCCATTAGCAACGGAAAAAATAAGCGCCAAAGAAGCGTTAGTTGTCTTTGCAATATTAGCACTGCTTGCATTTATACTGGTATTACAATTAAACCTTGCCACTATTTTACTCTCAAGTATTGCCTTATTATTGGCTGCAAGTTATCCGTTTACCAAACGCTTTCACTCCTTGCCACAGGTACATCTCGGCGCTGCCTTTGCATGGGCAGTGCCAATGGCATTTACCGCTATCACCAATGAAACACCGCCATTGATTGCATGGCTTTTATTTGTAACCACCCTACTTTGGACAACCGCTTACGATACCATGTACGGCATGGTAGATCGTGAAGATGATTTAAAATTAGGGATGAAATCAACCGC
Organism: Thiotrichaceae bacterium; assembly: GCA_015494435.1. GTDB lineage: Bacteria > Pseudomonadota > Gammaproteobacteria > Thiotrichales > Thiotrichaceae > JAGLBW01. Next base: position 1,379 of record WGBH01000189.1, read on the forward strand.
TATTTTATTTGCCGATAAAGATAAACTGATCGTTGGTATATTACAATTCTTAACCCTTACCTTACTATTGATAATTGGCTATATAGCATCACGCGGGGGTGTTTATTATGCAGGTATCGCAACAACAGCAGCGCTATTTATGCATCAACAAAAATTGATTAAAGAACGTGATCCACAGGCTTGTTTTCAAGCTTTTTTGAATAATCACTGGTTGGGCATGGTAGTGTTTATTGGTTTAGCTATTGATTACTTTATTGATCCATAATCTTGTTGGCTTAAAAACTCCAGCTTTTTAATAAAAGTCATTTATTAAACAGGTTTTGTAAACTCGTTTACACCCTTTTAATTTATCCCAATCGGGAGGAAACCTTATCGGAACGTTTTAAAGAAACTTTACACTCCATGCTCCAGTTTTTAGCTATTGACTTATTCGCATAAATATAATGAGAGTTACTCAAAATTTAATTTTTTTAAAAATAATATCTTATCATTTTTCCGTTTTAATACTTTTATAGGAAAATATGATGTTAGACGCATTGTACGCTCTGATTATTTTTAAAAATAATATAAATCATTGCATTTTAACAAATTAACATATCAATAGAAATCTAGAGTTAAAAACTGGAGCATTGAGTTACAGAAAACTGTCAGACTTTATTGCTTCAGCTTTTTGCGCCAATAGATCATCATCAAAAAGCCTATAATTGCGCCTCCTACATGAGCAAAATAGGCAATACCACTACCAAAGATTGAGAAACCCGTTACTCCTGAAAATAAATCTAAGCTAATTAATGCAGGCACAAAATATTTTGCGGCGATTGGATAAGGCAAGAAAATTAATATTAGCTTATGATTAGGGAACTTAAACGCAAATGCGACCAATATACCGTAGATAGCACCCGATGCCCCCACCATTGGGGTATTAAAGATACCGATCAACTTCATTGCTTGGCTTTCGCTTAAAATATTAGATGGATATTCACTTTTAGCAATCATCGATTGAATATCAAAAGCGCTTAACCCTGTATCTCTAAGCACATAATAAACCTGATTAAACTGATAATAATTCATAGCAGTATAGATTACTGCTGCACCTACTCCACAAGTGAGATAAAAAATAAGAAAACGTTTTTCTCCCCATATATTTTCTAAG
>WGBH01000190.1 GCA_015494435.1 Thiotrichaceae bacterium
CCCATGGGGTAGCTTTGTTGCATATCGTGTTTAATTTCTTTTATCACTCGTTGCTGGGCATTGGTTAATTTAAAGGGTAAAGATTGGATTAATTGATTATAAAATTGGTCTTCAGTGTTGAATGGGATTCCTTTAATTTGGCGACTGTATTCACGAAATTGTCGCAAACTAAGGTGGTGTGCAATTAATTCTTCAAAAATAAGTCGTTGTTGTGCAGGATGATTGCTATTGAGTAATTGTTCTGCGAAATTTTCAGGGGTTGGCTGATGTAAAATAAGTAGAGCTTCTGTTATGGTGATTAATTGATATTGTTGGCGTAATGACTCAGGAAGTAGCTCCTCTAAGTGTACAATATGCTCCATTGCTTCAGAGATTAAGCGCTGTAATGTTTTTTGTTGTAAGCCTCTAGTACTTGGGTAAATTGGGGTGAGACTATCGACTAGATGAGTTGAACTGTTTTCGTTGATTATTTGATATTCAGGATGGACGATTTCAAAGCTATGAAATCCTTGGCGTATTTCACCAAAACAACGTATTAATGTACCTGTTGATAAGTGTTCTTGTTGTGCATTACTAAAATGAAAGAAACGTAAAATAATGCTAGTCCCACTCTTATCTGAGACGTTACAAATCATCATTCGACGACGTTTAAAGACAATAGAGCAATGATCGACCCTCACTTCTATTAATACTTTCTGCCCATGTCGAACACTAGAAAGCGGGCAAATACGCGTTCTATCTTGATAACGTAGAGGCAGGTGGAATAGTAGATCTTGAAGATTTTGAAGATCCAACTTATTTAAATACTCTAACGTTTTAGAGCTAATATCCTTTAAGGTATTGATGTTTTGTAAGAGTGAATGATTAGATGACATAGGTATTTTAGGGGGTTAAGGTAAGCCAATAAAAATCAATACCACGCTTACAAGAAAATAATAGCTGACAAAGCGAAATGAAAACCATTGTTCCCAAGCTTCAGGCAATAAATTTTTTGTTGATGGAAAAAAATAGAGTAATAAAAAAATAACTAGTGCTGTTATAGCAAATAGTAATAAAAAAATACCCAAAGAGATAAATAATTGCGGTAGCATTTTCTTTAATCGGTCTCAAATTTCCAATGTATTTCTTGTTTAAGAATAAAATACTCATATTGTCTTTGAATCATTTGAAAATTTTTTAGCAGTAATGACATTTCTCTTTCCAGTAGTGGGGTATTATTGTGAGTTATCCTATAATAGCAGACTTATCCTAAAATATAAGTCTCTGAACAATAACACTAAGGAACTTGTTTCATACGCGTTCTTGGGAAATTTCAAGCAATGAATCTATCCATAATATTGTGCTGATTTTTTGTTTCTGCTTGGAGTCTCTCAAAAGGCGTATAATCGCTCTATGTAAAGATTGAAATGATTCAAATAGGGACAAAAAGGCAAGTAAGATTGGTAGATTTATTGCTTGGAATTTCCGTACCCCTCTCCCTTCTTACTGGCATAAAATATGGCGAATAAACTGCTCCCCGATATCTCCAAACAATACAAACCTATTATTGAACGCTGGATATTACGTACTTTGCTTGATTTGCGAGGTTACTCAATGATGAATATGCGTTACGGTGTGGATGAGTATGAGAATATTTTCATTTTTATTGGGCTTGGTTACCTTGTTGAAAAATACGAAGATAAAAAACTAAAAAAGAAAAAATTAAAGAAGCTTCTTAAACCATTAAGTAAAGAAAATGCTCTCTTAGGTAATATTAAACAAGGGGCATTATTCGGCAATATCGAAAAGTTAGGTGAGTTAATTGGCATGAGTTCAATAGAAAAAGAGCTACTGTCATTCTGCTTATTACTGAATACCGTTCGAGAAATTGAAAATGTTACCGAGATTTTAGGTACTTTATCTTCTGCAAATATTATCAATGCGCTGGCCGTGATTTTAGAGCTTAATCCCACTGAAGTGCGTAAAGCATTAGCTTCGGATTCTTTGCTTCATCGGACAGGGTTAGTGCGTCTCTCTCGTGATACAGGTGAATTATTTTATCAATTAGTTAGTATGGGGGATATTTACGAGGCATTACTCGATGAGAGTGAGCCTGATATGATGATTTCATTGAGACAGTTTTTTGCACCTGCAAAAGTGGCAACCCTGCAAAGAGAAGATTTCCAGCATTTAGAGAAAGACTATCAGTTATTGCATCGTTATTTACAAGTAAGCAGTCGTAAAAGTAAAAAAGGAGTCAATATACTGATCTATGGCGTTCCAGGCACAGGTAAAACAGAGTTAGTTAGAAC
>WGBH01000191.1 GCA_015494435.1 Thiotrichaceae bacterium
AATGGGAAGAGGATAATATCCCTTACACGATACGAAAAAGACGACAAGCACTCTTGAATATTAATAAAAATGAAATCCAAAAAGCGGGGAAATTTAATGTAAATTAGGGAGGGGGTTCGACAGCCTAGTTTGTTACCCCGTCGGAACGTTTTAAAGAAGCCTTACAGGAAACTGTGAGGCTTTATTGAGTTTAAGCTAAACGTGTGGACGGGTTTACAAAACCGTCCAGCGAAGAAAATTTAAGCACTATTTTAAGATAAAATAGACAAACTCTTCATTAGGTAGCCAGGGCAATCGCATTAAAATATATTTTATTTATCAAAAGTTTATAAAATAAAGATATTTTTTAAAACTCGTTTATAAAGAGTACAGAAGTTCGATTTGATGTTAAATGTAAGTCATTGTTTCTAACGTGCTTACATTTTTCAATATTTTAACGCGATTGCCCTAATTAGGTAGCCCTATCGACCACCTAATGCTATTAATGCTGTTGCTGTTGCATTTGCTCGAACCTGTGTCGCTAATGCCACAGGTGTTTTGCCTTGATTATTACGTCTATTCACCTGTGCGCCTCTTGAAATTAATAATTTTGCAATTTGTGTGTGCTTAAAACGTGCAGCAGAATGTAAGGGTGTCCAGCCTCCTGTTGTGGTTGCATTTGGATTAGCACCTTTTTGCAATAATAAATGTACTGCTCCTTGACGACCTAACGCTGCTGCTGCATGTAATGGAGTTTCTTTGCTCATATTAGAAGAATTGATTTGGGCTCCTTGACTTAATAATGCATTCATTCGAGTAATATTACCTGCCTTTGCTGCATTAAAAAGCGCGTCATTTAGTTGTTCCACTGGGATTTGAGGTGCAATGGGTCTTGCTTGTTGTACAACGGCTCTTTTTCTTGGTGTTATATAAGGCGTTCTTACAATAGGACGCTTATAAGTATAAAACACTTTTTTTCTTGGGGCTCTATAAGGTCTTTGTATAACAGGACGTTTATAAGTATAAGCTGTTCTTATTACCTTAGATTGCTGGACTCTTCTGATTGGTTTTATGATCACAGGGCGTTGATAAATAGTGCTGGCCCTACGACGTGGCTGTGCTTTTACTACTCTACGCACAATAGGGCGCTTATAAACGATTCTGGTTCTATTAATATTTTTGGGTTTATAAGCTTTACTCACTTTAGTCGCTTTGCCTAAAATTCTTTTTCGATTAATAACCGCTCTTCTTACGATTACTTTTTTTGCTCTATTATTTACAGTCTGATAGCGTCGCCTTTTATTTGGAGCTTTATAAATATATTTTCTCGTTTGTTTTTTTTTACGAGCGGCCATCATTGGTACTGGTTTATAAATACGCCCTGTGAAATATGTTTGTGCCTGAAGACGACCTTTATAAAGTTCATAATTCACCCCTCGCACAGTAGAAGTGCAACCAGAAAGTATCAATAGAGAGATAAACATAAAAAGTCGTACAAAGGTTTGGGGCATAACTACTTCCTTGTAATTCTTGCTACAGAAGGCTTTCAATAGCGCATGATTGTATAGTAAATTGTCTCAGCTTTTTGCACAAGATCAACTAATAAGCAACTTCTATTAAGCTCATCGATTCCAGACTAAGAATCACAACCAAATAAATCACGCGTTACAACTTTATTTTCAATATCCTTAATTTCATCCGATAAACGATTAGCCACCACGACACTAGAAATACGTTTAAAATCATTCAAATTGGTCATAACACGAGAACGAAAAAAATGGGTTTGCTTAAGCTCTGGTTCATAAACAACCACTTCAATTCCTTTTGCCTTAATACGCTTCATAATACCTTGTATTGAGGAAGCTCTAAAATTATCTGAACCACTTTTCATAATCAGACGATAGATTCCTACTGTTTTGGGTTGCTGTTGTATTATAAGGTCTGCAATATAATCTTTGCGGGTTGAATTGGATTCTACAATCGCATTAATTAAATTACTGGGCACGTCTTCATAATTAGCGCGTAATTGCTTGGTATCTTTCGGTAAACAATAACCTCCGTAACCAAAAGAGGGATTGTTATAATGGTTTCCAATACGTGGATCAAGCCCTACCCCTTCTATAATTTGCCTTGTGCTAAGGTTATGAACCTGTGCATAGGTATCTAACTCATTAAAATAAGCAACACGCATGGCTAAATAGGTATTAGAAAATAGCTTAATTGCTTCTGCTTCTGTGGAATCAGTAAAAAGTATATCTATATCTTTTTTATTAGCCCCTTGCTCAAGCAAATGGGCAAACTGTTTTGCTCGCTCTGATTGCTCACCCACAATAATACGTGAGGGATAAAGATTATCATAAAGTGCTTTTCCTTCTCTTAAAAATTCGGGTGAGAAAATAATATTATCAATGCCTCGTTGTTCTTTAAGACGTTTTGTATAACCTACAGGAACGGTTGATTTCAAAATCATCACAGCATTGGGATTGATTTGTAGCACATCATCAATGACGGATTCGACTGATCGAGTATTGAAGTAATTAGTTTCTGTATCATAGTCAGTAGGTGTTGCAATAATAATAAAGTCAGCTCCTTGATATGCTTCTTTTTTGTCTAAGGTTGCTTTAAAATCAAGTGCCTTATTTTGCAAAAAATCTTCAATTTCAGCATCAACAATTGGGGATTGCTTATCATTTAGCATTGCTATTTTTTCTTCAATAATATCCAACGCAATGACTTCATTGTGCTGAGCCAATAAAACTGCATTTGAAAGACCTACATAACCCGTTCCAGCTATTGCAATTTTCATCTCTTTTATTCCTTAGAGTAGCCTTAATTATTTTTAAATATAAAAAAGCCACAACAGGTCGATTTTCACCCCGTTATGGCTTGGCATGTTTGATTTAACTTTAAATTTTTTTAGCGTTTTTTAATCCGCTTGATTTCTCAAAAAAGCGGGTATATCCAGATAGTTTTCACCACTATTACTATTCGTCGTATTATTTGTACTTGGGGAACTACGATCATTATAGCCAGGTGTACGACCATCTCCCACCGCTACTTTTTCTAGCTCAACGGGACGTAAAGTACTAACAGAAGCCTTTTTCTTTTCTTCAGGTGGTGTTGGGACTGCTTTTAATTCAGTCAAACGATCAAGTCCTGTTGCCACTAAGGTGACACGAATTTCATCGCTCATTTCTGGATCAATCACCGTTCCAACTACCACAATCGCCTCATCCGAAGCAAAGTCACGAATAGCTGCACCAACCTCTTCAAATTCCATAATACCCATATCCAGACCAGCAGTGATATTAACCAAAATACCTTGCGCACCTTTTAAATTAACATCATCTAATAGTGGACTAGCAATAGCATCTTGAGCTGCCTTAGTTGCTCGTTCTTCACCTGAAGCTGAACCCTGTCCCATCATTGAGACACCCATTCCGTTCATAACCGTTCGTACATCTGCAAAGTCAACGTTAATTAAACCAGGACGAGTAATTAGTTCTGAAATACCTTGTACAGCACCTAATAAAACATCATTAGCGGCTTTAAAAGCATCAAGTAAGGTGACACTTTTACCCAGTGCTGTTAATAACTTTGCATTCGGAATAGTAATTAAGGAATCAACATATTGTCCTAACTCACGAATACCGGCATCAGCTACTGACATTCGTTTTGGGCCTTCAAATAGGAACGGTTTAGTCACCACCGCAACGGTAAGAATACCTAGTTCCTTCGCCATTTCAGCCACGACAGGAGCTGCACCTGTTCCTGTACCACCGCCCATACCAGCGGTGATAAATAACATATCAGTACCTGTAATTAATTCTTTAATCCGCTCTCTATCCTCTAATGCCGCTTCACGACCAATACCTGGATCTGCACCTGCACCTAAGCCTTTTGTTAATGAATTACCGAGTTGTAATAGTGTGCTGACACCAGAGCCTTCTAATGCTTGTGCGTCTGTATTTGCACAAATAAATTCAACACCTTCAATGCCGCAATCAACCATATTCTGTACTGCATTTCCACCACCACCACCAACGCCTATCACCTTAATTACGGCGCTTTTAGACTCCGTATCTATCAATTCGAACATGCCTTTTCTCCTAAAATATTATTCTACGTTTTCGATCTCATGAATATATGATCGATACAATCAACCCACGCATTCTTTCCTACCAATTAGTTTCAGGGGGGAACTAACGGTCTTTTTTAAGGTGAATAAT
>WGBH01000192.1 GCA_015494435.1 Thiotrichaceae bacterium
ACATCTTCGTGAGCTGACTCAAGTCCTGCTCAGTTTTAATGTTTTTGGCTGCCTCTTTGGCAATGGCGAGTAAATCTTCTTTTTTCATCTGCTTATCCTCTCCTATCTGGAGTGTATGATAAACTGTTACACAGATTTATTTACAGTCTCCTCTTTTTACCCATAAATACGCTCCATGAACCAAAATAATAATTTCATGAAAGCTCCCAAAATGCTTTATCTTTCATTTTCTTAATACTCTTATCACCATCCACATATAATGAATAATGTTTTTCAAGCCCTCGAATAGTGCTCATCAAATTTTCTTGCTCATTTCTATTATCAATATTAAATAAGGCTTTTATATCCTGATTTCTGATTTGTGACACACGATGTACAATCCAGCTAAGAATATATGCGGAATAATCGTTTTCACCTGTTTTAAAATGAGTAATATCCTGGGTAGATAATACAATGCCAACCCCATACTCTCTACCTTCTTTTAAGATCTTTCTCAGCGAAGGAAAATTTTGTGACATGAAGTTGTCAGCTTCATCAACTAAGATAAGTTTACTTAACTGTCTAAAATCTCCTCTAACCTCCGGCTTACCCTTTTTCTGCATTTGTGAATAAAAAAGATCCAGAGTTAGAGCCACAATGAGATTCTGCACTTCACCAGGATAGCCTGCCAATTCAATAACTACAACACTGTCTATTAAGTCGAATAGGCTCATCATTTTTTCAGGATCAGTTTCAAATATTTTAAAACGCGCTAGCTTCGATAAAGCTGCATATAAAGAGTCTTCTTCTACTTTTTCCTGATCCAGAAATAAGTCCCATATGTTTTCGATAGTCGGTGCCGGCTTACTCCATGTGCCCGAGTTTTCAGGCATTATTCCAGCAAGACTATAAGCTTCGAGAATTATATTTTCTAATTTTAGCTGCTGTTTTTTGCCTAAACCAAACGCTCGAGACATGGTTTCCGAGAACCCTGCCGCTGTATGAATTGGCAACATAGGTGTATCGCCATATAAGCTCAAAGGGTTATATGGCAACTTATATAGATTGTATTTCTTAGCTTGTGTAGCATCACAAAACTTATCATCCACATAATCTGACTTGTAATCAAAAATCAACATACCAATAGGTTTACCATCAACATTGTTGTCCTGATTACGATACAGTTGTGTGATGACTGACTTTGTGCACTGGGTTTTTCCTGTACCCATTGTGCCAATAATCCCTACATTGGGATTCATATATTTAGCAGTGTTGGTTGGCTCCCAATGAATGCGGTTATTATTAAGTACTTCATGCCCTACTAGAACCTTTAAAACTTCCTCTTTAATCCTTGTTGCAACTTTAGCCTTCTTAAATTCACTTGTTTGATCTCCATTTATATACTGTTTCACTACCTCTTCTGCTACAGCCTTAACAGGTTCTAGATTTTCTGAGTGTGTCTCTGGAGCACTACCATGTGGCTTTAGAAGATATTGATCAGGACAATAGCTCATAGCTTCAGGTGGCTCTACAGTCATTAAATTTTGTAGCGGAGTGCGAACCAACTTAGCCAGCAAACTCATTGGTAGTTCTATTTTTAAGATATCTTCGACTTCTTCAAATTTTGGCTCAAAGCAGCTACTATTTTCCACATGTGCGACGACCATTCCCTGAGGGTAATTATGAACTTCTGCCAGTTCATACTCTCCTTGTAGCCACCACTCTTTTGTATCTAAAAAAAACTTAAAGTAATCATCATTATATACGTTATAAAGCTGATACTTATCTATTTGCATTAATACCTGACGGATGAAAAGACCGCGAAATAAACCGCCAGAAAAACTACTTTGGCCAAGGATGTCTTCGGTAAGGTAACGCTTCAGCTCCCTGGCTTGTGCAACAGCTTTTTTGTAATCAGGCCGACTACCTGTTTTAACTTCTAAAGGCAATAAATACATTTTCTGATCTTTAAAACCGACAAAAAGCACATCATCAGATATGGCTCCAGACTTATAACCATTTACATTGCGAGAGAAGTCACTGTCATTAATTTTTAAACCTATATTTCCTGATACACGAACCACTTCCCCAATAGACAGAGGCACCCAGGTAATATCTGAATCCTTAAGCAGGCAATTCATAAATTTATAAGCACCTAATATCCCTTTACGTTCTTTTCTGATTTTTTTATCAGCAGTTATCATTTTGAGGAGCCACTCACCATTAAAGGCATTGAATTCCCCAATAATTCCACCTTCATCCTTCTCTAACACCTTATTGTATAAATCAGTCTGGCGACTAACTGTAATCGCATCATAACTAGCTGAATTTGTGTACTGATCCGAATAGTGAATCAACACCACATTTTTACTGCCTTCAAAAAAGTCCAGGGTAACTTTCGGATCTATAATAGTGGTCCAGATTGAGCTATCGTACGAACGCTCCAGAAGTGATTTAAAGTTATCACTTACAGCTAAAGAAATTGCACTTGATGGGCGGTATGGGAAATTAGCTCGCTCAGCCGGTTGTAATAATGTGCTAAATAATTTTGTGATTTTTAAGTGTGGTTGATTACTGTAATCTAATGACTTTAATCCAAAGCCCGTTATATAGCTTTGTTGCTTAGAGTAAGACGCTTCACCACTTATTAGGCCTCGACAAATAACGCCACATTCTTCTTCATCGATATCCACCTGCATTACTTCCACTTTTTCATTATTTCTAAAAAAGCTTAAATGGGCATATTCCTGTATGGATTCTTCTGTTGTAAATTTGCTATAAGTTAAATGTGTACGTAATAGATCGATTACTACATCTGCATTTTCTCTGGCTTTACCTTTATCAAGACCATAACGAAGTTTAATTTCATCATAGCTAGAGGTTTCTGAAAAACAATCAAACTCACAGGGTGTTAACTGCTGATCATACAGATTGACATGTATGTTTGGACTTTTATCTACCTGCCCCCTCATATAGTCAACAAGGCCAAGAAATAGCTCTTCATTTTTGCCATTATTAATTGAATTAATTATCAAAGGTGACTTTTTGCTACCAGCAAATAATGCTGAAAACGCAGCTTTAAATTCTGTAACTTTTTCCTTGACGAGCCTTCTTACAAAGGCATAACTCGTGTCCTGCTGTGGAACTAGTTGTATCCACATAGAATTTTCCTGCTCAATCCTTGAGTAGGTGAAATCAGATTTGGCATCAAATAAAAATGGCACTAATCCCTGGGGATTTAGTCGATTAATGGTCACAAAAGGAAGCTTTGAAAAGCTTTCACAATCGTCCTGAATTTCCTGTGCTAAATGTAAGTAATACGCCAGTACAATCGGATGGTAAGGTGTCATCCACTTACCAGCTTCATTTTCCAGGAACCCAATCTTTAACAATACTTTTTGGTCATTATTCAGTAATTTATTTTCGGGAATTTCTGATAGCGCTTTCTGATACTCATCAATGACATGTGTGACTAAGTCAATTAATAGCTCTCCCCAGGAGCTTAGAGATATAAGGCTACGCTGTTGCTTTAAATGATCAAATAATTCTCTATATGCAACCGACAATTCCACAGAAGAAGCATGTAGATCTTCAACAGTTATTATTTGCCCAGTTCTTTCACGGCTATACAAAAGGTCTTTGTAGACAATGTCATACTCTCTTTGGAGCAATGTTAATCGTCGTCCCTTAGGCGAGACTTCCTTATTATCTATTAAAACTTTGCTTTTCGCTCTATTAAAAACACCAAAATAGTCATCATTAAACAATCGAATATAACGATCCCTATCTAATAGCAAAGGTAATGTCAGGGTATCGGTTGCTACAGCTCCTACGATATAAAAGCCTAACGATACATCTTGATTTTTTAAGGTGAATTCGATTTCGTCGGATTCATTGGCCATTTTCAGAAAATCAAGAGTCCCGATTTCGTTAACATCTATACACCGGGTCAAATCACTAAGCTCAAAACTATTTTGGAACCCTGGATTCAGAACAAGGCTACTCTCTTCTGTTTGAAGAATTAATCTGTGTTTTTTGTCATCTACTAAGAAATTATTTCGAAAATCCTCAATATAAAATAGGCTCTCTCGTAAGACCAAGCAGTGAAATTGGTATTTTTCTGAAGTTTTGTCACGGTTGATATCAAAGCGAAAAAACATGGGTGATTGAATGACTTTACCCATAATAACTATTTTGCTTCGTTTAGCACCACGAGTTAAGTGATCTTTAATTAACGGTTTAATAGCTTTATCAGCCGTAATATTAATCTCACTTTTCTCTATAGCTCCACCAACAAATGAGACCTCTAGATCAAATTCGGTTGTACCTTCTGGCACAACCAATAAAATATGGCGATTTCGTTTTCCAGCCTTTGTATCTGCTTTTGCTCTTGCTATAACTTCGACCTGTACTGAAGTCTCAGATTCCAATTCAAGTAGTTTTGCTCTATTTTTTTCCTGCTCATATCGGTATTCAGCAAAAGAAACCTGCTGCCAATTTTGCCTGTTATCATCTTGGAAATGCTCATTGATAAACTTACTTCCCATATCAGGCAGATTGTCGACTAAAGCCTCAGGATAGTTTTCGACCACATTAGATACTTGTTCATAGAGTTTTCTATTCTCTTCCAGGCGTCTACGAATTTGTTCTGGTTTACCATCCATTTCAAATATCAACGGATCTCTAAACAGCGCTAGCTCATTAAATCTAATATCTCCGTCACGGACGGCATCATACAATGTTTCAAAACCAAACATCGTCGCATCATCTTCTTCGATAGCATTAAACTGGTAATCCAATAATCCTTCTGATACTTCTCGCCCAGTATCACTCTTGTCGATTAATTCCTTTAAGGCTTGCTTGATTTTTTTAGGGTGCCATACCCCCTCAGGCTGTGCTAAATCTTGCGCACTATTTATGAGCGTATCTAACAGGCTGTTATGAATAACCAACATTGCACAACCTGACATTTCATCAACTTGAGAAGAAACTTCATCCCGCAACATTGAAATGAAATTTTCAGTAAAGCCTTTTTCTTCTAATGAATCCTCACTATGAAGAACTGTTAATAACTTTTTACCTTCATATTCAACAAACGGAATTTTTGTATTCTTTACTACAATCACGCCTGCACATTTTCTTTCTATGGCATCAAATAAACGTTTACAATAATCAGTATTGGGGGATTTAAATTGATAACGAAAACCGGCATGTAGCTCACTTTGAGCCCATGTAAAAAACTGTTCCGCTAAAAACTCTTCAAATTGTTTTACGTACATAAACTGCATCTCCACTGTCACTCATACGTTCAACATTTCCAATACGCTCGTAAAACTGAATAAGAGCTTGTTGTGACCGCTTGTCAAAAAACACACCTCGTTTTTTAAAAGCCTCAAGTAATTCATGAAACCTAAGTTTTGACTCGTTCCCTATTGAAATATTGGTCAGTAATAAAAGGTAGTCCTGATTGATAACCAGAACTCTTCCTGCTCGACCTCTAGACTGAATAAAATGGTTACAAAGTTCAGACTCTATCGCTTTAACATAGTTAATATTAATCTCATGACGAGACTGCCCCTTTGCAAATTGATCTTTGCCTAGTCTTAATAAGTTATCCAGAGCATCATGAGGAGTACTAGCTTCTAAAATAGAAGTGTCTAAACCTCTTTCTTCTTTAAATGCCATGGCAAAATTAGTTAATGTTTGAGTATCTGAATCCGATAAGGAAGCTGCCAACTTCCAAATTGGAACCTTCCTTTGTTTAACTGGTTGCAAACTCTCAGATATTGATAAAAATGGGAATATATTAAATAATGCAGCATGCACCCTTTGATGACCATCATCTCTAATATGCATACGCTCAGCACTGGCGGTCTCAGTGTCTAAAATAAAATATAATGGCTTAGGTGATGGCTCTCCTTTTCTCCAACTACTTATATTTAGTGCTAATTGAGCCGTATATAAATAAGCATATAACTTTAAAAATTGAGTTAATACACTGAGAAAATATTTAGGATGGCTGCTTAAAAACACAAGGTCACCCCCAAACACATCGGTAATAAAGGGTAAGTAGGGATCTTCATTAATAATTTGCTTTAGTGATTCAGAGTTATCAGTATTTTTGATATTTTCTTGCAGCACTTTAACAATTACTTTTTCTAAAAAGTTATGCTGAGCACTCGTCTCTTTATTTATATAAACATCCTGCAAAATACTGGAAAACATTTCACCTAATCGAGAATTTGGTGTATTCCCTTTAACTTTCTTTGCCTTGAACAGAAGCAATTCAGGAGTAATTTTAAAAAGACCATCACCTGAAAAATACATTTTTTCTAAGTATTTAAGAAACTCTGCATTATCCAGTTTCTCATCAAAATTCTCCTGACATTTGGATTGAAATTCTTCAATATCTTCAATCAATAGCTCTTTTCTATAAATCAATTTTATTACAAATCCAATAACAGCTTCCCAATCAAATGTTCCTGCCCTGTCCTTTGTTCTTATCGGGAAATAACTGTTTAAAGTGTTTTTTGCATTCACTGAATCAATTGAATGCGGTAGATCGTCTTTAATAATTGTCATATTTATAACCCGCTTACCTCAATATCATCTTCGTCAACTTCCTTTAACTTTATTCTTGAGTTGCTCGTATGCAGGTATAAAATGCTTGAAGCATTTGCGACCTCAACTATCTGATCAACAATTTCATCCAGAAGTACAACAGTGTTCTTATCATGTTTGTTTGGCCGATAACCCCTTACTATCCGGTACATTAAATCCAGTAAATTAATATTGATCGGTATAGGTTCCAGCTGTTTATCGGCTACTTTAATATAAGCATTAAAGTAGCCAATTTTATTTACATCAGATTCCTTAATGCTTGCGTAATCTGCACTTAGCTCTAGCTCAGCAGTTAATTGCCAGCTATCATGAGCTGATATGAAAAACTCATCCTTGTGCAAATTGCTTGCGTTTCTATTTGCATAACGATTAATCGATGCCAGTACTACATTTTTATAAAATGATTTCAATATAGCCTTTTCTGTTTTTCCGCCTTCATAGTTACTATTTAAATTCCAAAAATTAGCATAATTTTCAATTAAGTGATCATTAAAATCTTGTCTAAATTTATGGTGGAAATTATTTGAAAAATCTAAATCTTTAATTAGGTAAAACAACCTGACTAAAGAATATTTAGTTACCTTTTCACCATCATACTTAATTCCATACTCACGCAAATCATGTGAAAACTGTTCGAATTCCTCAGACGGTAACTCCAGCTGACGTTGAAGTATAAACAGATCAAGGTTTTTACTTCGTAAGGCACAAGGATCAAAGTCTGCAATCTTCATACCCAGTTCATTGTCACTATCATTAAACAGGTTATCAAATAAGTAACCAGGCCCTGCTAACAAAATATATATAAAATCGAGCAGAGACCTTGCAGTAATGAATTGATCTTTCTCTAGTCTGGCTTTTAATAGCAGATCGATTAAGATATCTTGAACTTTTGTAATAGAAAGTAGCTGGTAATTAGCACAAAGGATCGTATCCCCTGAATCCAGCTCTTGTTGGTACATCCGGAAAATAGGATTTTCATCTGTATTAGCGGTAACTTTAGTCAATAATTGCTTTAAGAAATCTGAAGTACGTACGTCTGCTGACAAATCGAATTTTGGAAATGATTCAAAATCCAGGAAAAAGCAATTATTCTGTTCAGCTTTTTTAGTATCTAGGAACTGCTTGATGGTTTGGCGAATATCATCATGTTCCTCTGAGCCTTCTTCCGCATAGTTTCCCAGCATCCCAATATTGATACCTACTGCTAACGGACGATTATTTCTTTTATATTTCGAAAAAACATCATTTAGAGTATCTACTGCTGTCTTTTTTGGGCGGAAGCTATGTGTGGCATCTAAATGAAAATCAATACTTTCACTAAATTGGTGTTTATACCGAGTTAGTATTTCCGATTTTCCATCACCACTGCTTCCACATAAAAATAATATCTGATCAGGCTCTAAGCTTTGCATTCGATTTTTGAACACACGTTCAATTTCAGTTTCTACAAAAAGATATTCTTTTAAAACATCTAGCTCAGGGAAATCAGCCCTTAGATCTGTAGTTACGGCATATGGAGAAGATTTTGATAATGCAGATAGCCCTTCTCTTAATTTCACTTGATAATCCTTATATTAATGAGCTCAACCATTTCTGCCGCATTAGTACTGCGCACCATATCGATTTCTTTTGAGGAATGAAATCGATTCCAGCCGCTATCCTCTGCGAGCTCGCGTGGACAAGACTTTAAATCATTGAGATCTTTACTACTCATTTGGTATTTTCCCATCAGGCAAATCCCTTTTTTATTGTTATGCTAATTTCCTCCCTTTATTTTTGTTAAACAGCACATCCTGTACCACTACCACCGATGATACTATCACAGTATTTAATGTTTTCTTCAATCCAAGCAATTGATTTTAATGCGTTAATATTTACTAATATCTCAATTAGAACTTATGAGAATACTAAATTGCAATAAAAAATAAGCCTAAGCAGCTAATACTTGCATTAGTTAATCCACCATCAACTACAGGTTATATTTTCAATTTTTACATCCTTTATAGCTTTAAGCCAATCGATATAAGCTGTATTTCCTGATAGTTATGCTGCTACATCTAGATCATTACCACCGACCCAACTGATAAACATCTTCCACATCACTAATCGACCATTACTCCTGCTGATATTCAAACAAGTCTGCAACTTGGCACTCAAACAATTCACACAGCTTATTCACCGTCTCAAAATCAACGCGCGTTGCCGTTTCTTTATATAAAAGCGTAATGGTATTGCGATGCAGGCCTGTCTCACGGGCAACATCTATCACTTTCATTTTTTTCTCACCCATCAATCGCGACAAATGACACCGAATCATATCAATTAACCCCTGTTACATGAAAAAAATTCATTTTAAATGAAGAAAACACTTGCAAGACGTCTTTTATGTATGCATAATGTCATTCAAGGTGACATTACGTCATTAGAAAAGAATATTTTTCACTCAATATCAACAACTATAAAGGAAAAGACGATGCAAGAAAAGACAACTTACATGACTACTGATGAACTAGCCGCTCGCATTAAATACGACGCCCGGACTATTCGTGATCAATTGAAAGATTCTGTGCTTCTTGAGGGCAAACACTACATCCGTCCATTCGGCGGCCGCAAGATTCTCTATCTATGGGAAGCCATTGAAAAAGACATGTTTCAGCACTCAAAAGTTGAAAGCATGATGGTGCCTATGGCGAATGGTGGTGTATGCCATGGGTAGTGTTCGTGTTAGAAAAAACAACAGTAAATTGTTTATCGACTTTCGATTTCAAGGTCAGCGCTGTCGTGAGCAAACCTTGCTGGACGACTCGCCTGCAAATCGACGGAAGCTTGAGCAGTTGCTGCAGCGCATAGAAGCAGAGATCACATTAGGACGCTTTGACTATCAGAAGTACTTTCCTAACAGTGCTATCGCCAAGAAGTTTG
>WGBH01000193.1 GCA_015494435.1 Thiotrichaceae bacterium
ACTTAAGACTACGGGCAATGTAGCTTATTCAGTTCGTCCAATTTCTTTTTCTTTTGAACCGGAAAAAGAAACGAAAATTTCGGAAGAAATTCGGGCTGACCGGATGACATCCGGGGAATTTGAATTAAGTTTTAAAACATCCGGTTCAATCGAAACCGAATTTTCTGCAGGATCCATTGATGATTTTCTTGCAGGGATGTTTTCCACTTCTTGGACCAAAGATTTACGATTTTATAAAGTCCAAGGCAACCATGTAGACATTCCAACAACTAATACAGTTACCATTACATCCCCAACGGATTATACGCCTTATTTCCCGGTTGGGAGAATTATTAAATTAGAAGGTTGGAATAACGCTGCTAATAACACTTATGCAGCGGTGACTGGTTCTTCATTTGCTGCAGGCGTAACAACGCTAACATTTGCCGGAACTCCATTTGTTGTTGAAAATGGAAATGAACAATCAGCAATTTTAGATGCAAATGACGCGTTAATTCTATCCACAGCAATTCAAGCTGATGCCACTGGGTTCCATTCCAATGGTGGTAACGCCTTTACCACCGCTGTGGCCAACGGCCAATTAAAACCAGGTGGGTTTATTTCAGTCAGTAATTTGGGTGCTGGAGTTGGGACGTTAGTCTTGTCCGGCCAACCTGCAGCACAAGAAATTCTTACGATTTCAGACGGTGAAAGGACGTATAAATTCCAATTTGTATCGTCTGCCGGTACTGGATCGGATCAAACTGCTGAAGAAGTATTGATTGGAGCTACAACCCAAGAGACCGGACAAAACCTCAGAAACGCGATCAACAGCCTATATTCTCGAAGATTATTTGGAGTCAGTGCTTCAGAATCTACAGTAGCCCCAAATACGACCGTAACGTTCAAAGTGTACCACGCGGCTGCATCGATCTCTGGTACAATTACAAATGGGGTGATAACCAATTTTTCAGGGTATACAAACAGTACCGGCTTATATAAAATTATTTCTGCCTCAGATGATAGGGTAGATGTATCTCCAGCCCCAGAACCAAATACTAATACAGCGGGGGATCGGGTTGTTATTAAGGGTTCTCATGTATCCCCACCGGATGAAAACAATATCGTTCCAGCTTCATTCCAATTTGAACCAGCCTTTACGGATATTGGGCTCTATGAAGTATATAAAGGTAACCGTGTCGGGGAAATTACATTAACCGCCGAAAGTAACGATTTCGTTATGGCGGAAATAAGCCTTGCTGGGACTGAAATCACATTAAGTCCATCACCAATTTTGAGTGATCCTGCTACGGCCACGCAAATCGAAGTCCTCACAACTCCAACGATGAATACGTCCAGTAACGTGAAATTCGTTAATAAAGACGGGGCTCCCATGCCACTGGTCATATCATCGTTTGAGATGACTATTAGTACAGATTTGCGGCCTTTACAAGTATTGTCAAGTAAATTCCCGGTGGCTGTAAATGAAGGGCGTCTGACTGTTGAAGTCCAACTGCAGAATTATTTCACATCACATACCAGCTATCAAGAATTCCTGGATCATGTATCAACTTCTATGGACCTGGCTTTTGAGGGTGTAGATGGGAATTCTTATGTGTTTAGCTTCCCGAATCTAAGCTATTCATCCAGAACGGCTGAAGTCGGTGGTATCGATGAAGATGTGATCGAAGAACTATCGTTCACAGGACATTTCGATCCAACGTCACAAACTTCCATTAAGGTATCTAGGTTTTCATCCGTGTTACCACCAATGGTGTAACACCATATAAAATAAAACGGTGTACAGCTATATGAAACTAAACATCGATAAAGAATTTGTCCTTTCCAATATTGACAAGGGAGTTAAAATGGAATTGACGGACGGAGTATATCTAACCGTCCGTCATTTATCATCCAAGCATGTTGAAAAAGCTAGATTGGTATTAGAGAAAAAGTTTGGAAAGAAATTCCTCAATGATCCAGATAAACAAGAACGGGATTTGGCATATCTATTGGCATATGGAGCGATTGTTGATTGGGAAGGGCTAGAGATTGATGGTGAAAAGGCTGGAAGATATGATCCAAAATTAATGGTTGATATCCTGATTCCTCGACCGATCTTGCTAAGTGAAATCGCAAAATTCGCTTCTGACAAAGAAAACTATAAAGCCGATGAAGATGATGAACCGATTGATCTAGAAGATCTCCTAAAAAACTAACCAAAGCCTTGGACACCAAACTAAAATTCGACCAAGCTTATGGGAGGTTTTCCAAGGCAAAAATCGATGAAATAAACGAACTTCGAAAACGGGAAGGAAAAGACCCTATCCTTTCCGACCAATCAGATATTCTAAAAGAACTCTCCCCATTAGAACAATATCTGTTCTCCAATTTTTTAGTTTTAAGCATGTCTAGAAGGGATGCAGCAAGCCGGATATCCATGTCAGATATCAAAGCTTTCTGCGAATTAATTGACATGCCATATGATTTGATAGAACTGTTTGTATCTGTGGTCATATCATTAGATTCTCATGTTTTTGAATTTTTGGATGGCAGAAGCAAGAAATCTAAAAGTATGAAAAATACAAAGAAAAATCCCTATTTATATCATATGAAGCGTAGGAAATAGATAATCTTGTTGTGGTTGAATTATGGCTTCCATTCCTTTTGAAATTACAGGCGATGTTTCCAAAGCCAAAAAGGCGATTGATGAAGTGATAACAAAACTACGCAACTTTAAGACGGAAGCTAATAACTTACGTATTAATGTTACCGTCAAAAACGTCGAAAGCTCTCTTACAGCGATTATTAACCGCATCAAAGAATTAAAACAGGATATCCAAACACCTCTTATCTTACAAATCAGTACTGGAGAAGCAACACAAAAAATTATCGCGTTTCAAGGCGTTATCACACAATTAAAAACAGCCCTCAAAGGTGTAGCCAATACAACCATACAAGTAGCTACCAGTACGGCTATGGATAAAATTGCTCGGGTAACCGGGAGTGTTCGAACTTTAAGGGATCTTCTCCGCGATGGATTCACGTTGAAGATCTTTATTAGCGAAACAACCAAAAAACTTGAAAGAATTAAAAACCGCTTACAAACATTAAAAGATGTTATCAACACGGGAATGACCGTTAATATCAATACAAAAAGGGCTCTAAACAAATTAAATACATTGCTCAGTAAAGCAAGAGAATTACAACAAATTCTAGGTTCAATCCCGGGGGTCAATATCAAAGTTTCTGGTATGGGGACAAATAAATTAAAGGAGGCGGACCAAGCAGCGAAGAGTCTAAAACAAACTGTAGCTGGTGGTATTAATATTCGTGGAAGAGTCTCTGGGTTTGAACGTCTGCAACAAGCTGTCCAACAATTATTCGGATTGAAAAGATCAGCTACAAATGCTAAACAGGCAATTGCAGATCTAGCCATTCAATTCGGTATTCTTGGTAGTGCTACAGCTGGGATAGTATATGGGTTGAAAACAATTTCTACCCTTTTTTCCAAGTTTGTAGACATGTCTCGTGGGGTCCAAACATTTACCAACTCATTCAAAGCGTTAGGAGATTCAAGCGAACAGGTCACCGATAAATTAAAATTAGTAGATCAGATATCGGATAAAATGGGGACGAGCTTTGATGCTAACGTCCAATCGTTTCGTAAATTTTCCGCTGCCGCACGAATTGCTGGAACATCTCAACAAGATATCACACGAGGGTTCATAAATCTTCAAAAAGCACTAGTTACCACCCATGCTTCAGCTTCTGAAACATCTCGAGCTTTCTTAGCTATTGAACAAATGTTCTCTAAAGGGAAAGTCTCATCGGAAGAGCTGAGAAGGCAGTTAGGTGAGGTTCTCCCAGGTGCATTTGCATTGTTTGCCCAATCATTAGGAGTGACGTCTGGTGAATTAGATAAATTATTAAGGCAAGGTAAAGTTACAGCCGAATCTATTATTCCGTTTTTGGATCGTGTTGGGAAACAATTTGAAGGTGGTTTTAAATCTGCCGCCCAATCGATCTTTGCTGAAATTGAACGGTTAAAAAATAATTTCGGAACATTAGGTATTGTCGCATCGAAAGCTTTTGGAGAGAATTTTAAAGGCGGTTTAAGAGCTATTAATAATGCTGTACGAGCGGGGGAAGGACTAAATAAAACTTTTGAAACATTGGGGAGTATTGCTGGGTCTATAGGAAATGTTTTTGCCACAGCATTTGGCGGTCTTCTCGGTCTTTTAAATAAGATTCTAACTATTTTAGGTCCTGTTATTGATGCATTTGAATCTCTTTTATCAATTGCAACCCAAATTTTTAATTTATTTTCCGTTCGAACAAAAGATCAATTGTCAGATGTATTTGATAATATCCGAGTCAAAGCCATTAAATTAGCCAAATCATTAACAGGATTAGATTTATCAAAAATCGGAATTGATACATCAGATGCAGTACTTGAATTAGATAATTTGATTACCCAGGAAAAAGCCTTAGAAACTGCCTTTGCAAATGGATTGATATCGGCAGATACTTTTGCGGAAGGATTAAATAAGCTCGGAGGGGCGTTAAAACAGCTAACAGATTTTACAGGATTTCAAGATTCCGATTTTTCAAAAGCTATGCAAGATAATTTAAAAGCTTTAGATCCTTTAATAGATAAATTAGCTGGAGGAGGGGAAGAAGCACAGAAATTTAAACAAAATTTACGTGATATGATGGGGATTTTCAATGATTCTGCCGTAGACAATTTAACCCAACGGCTAGAAAGACAAATAGAAACTTTACAACAAGCGGCTGAAAATTCCCGAGCTTATTCACGAGCTATGTCGCTGTTACAAGATGTTATTCCTCAAGATTCTCCCATAACTAAAAGGCTTGATCAAGAAGCTAAATCAGCAGCTAAAAATACGGAGTTTTGGGCCAAAGCGTTAGGGCGTGTTAAATCCCAATACAATTCCTTGACAGGAAATGTAAATTTAGATAATTTATTCCCAGGCGTTGATAAACAGCAGGTGTTAGATAATATAGCCACATCAATGCAAAAAATCCAATCTGCAATAGATGTGTTATCTCAAAAACGCCTGCAGTTACTAAATGCTCCTATCACAGCCCAAACAAAACAACAATTATCACAAGTGGAAACGGTATTAGAGAATTTACAAAACAAATTCCAAGAATTACAAAATTTGCAAGACTTGTTCTCTGGGGCTATCGATATCAGAGAATTTGTCGAAAATATGAAAAGTATAGATAATCTCACTCTATCTCCGGAACAATTTAAAAACTTCGCAGCACAATTGAAACAATCTTTAGGGGTGACAAAAGAATCGATAAATTTAACCCAACAAGGATTTGATACTTTTTCTCAAACTTTACAACAAATGGGTGAAAATCTTAATTTACCACAATTAACAGAGTTAGGCCAACGTTTACAAACTTTAGGGAAAGATGCTGGGTCGTCAGGCGAAGGTATAACGAAATTAATCGATGCTGCTACCCAAGGTAAAGAATCAGCATCAACGTTATCAACCGCTTGGGACGAAGTAACGAACGCTTTATCTAGAGCTACCACAAAAATTCAAGAAATGATATCCCAATGGAATGCAGTACCAAAAGAAGTAAAAACAAAATATATTATTGAAACTGAAGGGCAACCTCCTGCAGGCACGTCCACTCCCGCAGGATCTTATTCGACAGGTTTGCTTGATACCACACCGATCGCAAAACGAATGGGTAATATTGATAATAAAGGAGGGTTCCCAGCGATTTTACATCCGAATGAATCTGTTGTCCCGCATGATAAAGCCTATTCATTCTTTCAGCAAATGTTACAAAAAGGGCTGATTAAAGACATTCCACGACAAATGACACAGGAAGGGAATCCAAATGATAAATTAAATACAGCAAGACAAAATATATCCGAAACAAACAATCGTATACCATCTCCAACATCACTTGTAAATTATATTACAATTAAGGCCCAAGATGTTGAGTCTTTCAACATGTCCGAACCACAAATATATGCTAGATTAGAAGACGCAATTATGCGATCAAAAAGAAAGATAACTGGTGCATGACCCTATTAAAGAATCTAGAGAAAGCTTACTATGGTATCCACTCCTGTTCCAGATAAAACCATTCGAACCACAACATTTGGATATATTAAAGAATTATTACTTCCTGGATCAGGTCCTTCTGGTTATCCAGACCCAGCGGGGAGTGCAGAAAAAGCAGCTTGTCTGCAAATCACTTCCACATTAATTAGTGGGTGGACCGCGAACAAACAAGCAGCAGATATTGCAGATTTTAAAACTAATATTTCCACTCCTCGAACGATGTTAGGATCCCCTTTTGATGAGTCATATAAAATTGAATCACCTCCTCCGGGTCCAGGGGGCACATTTTCCGACACAAAACAACAAGCTAATGAAACAGAAAAGGCTTATAACAGAAATTTATCTTCTAACATCCAATCGTCCCCACACACATTTCAACCAAAGGATCACGTCTCGCAATATATAGAGAAAGCAATAAATCAAATAGAGAATCTCTCCCAACAAGTGTATGTTACTGCTCCCCAATGTTATTATTTACGAACTGGGAAAATATTAGAAGATTTTTTTTCATATTTTGATAAATATACAAAATATAAATGCGAACAGGTTCCGAAACCGAATGTTGACAATGATGAGACCTTAATCCAAAATGACGAAGCGAAAATTGCTCCTGAAGTTACCCATAATATAGCTGTGCCAATATTTCGAACCTTAATATCAGGAGTGTATTTAGATAAATGGGGACCAAACACAAGTCTATATTCTCTTGGAAAAAGATTAACTGAAGATAGTGAAATTGTAATTAGAAAAATATACATTGACAATGAATTGGTATATGTTAATGGAAAATTTATTACTGACACGATCCAAAATATAGCGATCCCCACAAAAAAACATAAGATATATAGTCATTTATATGTGGTAATTATTACCGGAGCATTCATTGGGGATATTGCTTTTGAAGTCGATGAACTAGATTCAATTGAAGTGGAGGTCACAGATACCATTGATGGGGAATTGACTTATGGATCGAATAATTATTTATTATATAAAGATCCTTCAGGAACCTACTATAATTTATATGACGGAAAAAAACAACCCATCTCTTTCCCAAATGCGACAGATCCCAACATCAAAGCCGTAGCATTAGATAAAATATTAGTCTGGGGTAATAGCGTATATATTCCATCTCTACGCCAATTAGATTCACAAAAATTATTTGTCCAAGGCAAATGTGGACAATTATATAATCGGTTATATACCTTAGAACACATTTACGATACAGAAACGCAACAATTATTTTTTACGCCATTTTCTAGACCTCTTATAAATGATAAATATGATATTGTTGGGGACTATGTGATTACTCCAAAATATTTTATTCAACGCGGAATTCTTTTTAATAAAATTGCTTATACTTATTACTTTGATTTTGATAGAGTATTAACAAACGAAAATTCTTCATTAGGTGTTTTATTAAAACTAAATCCATCCACTACAAAGCTTAAATTCGTTTTATTAGATAATTACTCTAGAATGAAACGTATCAATGAACACAACATTACATTGTCTTACCCTATCATTCCTCCCCACCCAAATGCTAACACAGTGATTTCTCAAAACAGCTTTTTAACTGTCAGAAAAGATACGGGTGACATAATTAATATCGATTGTGTATCTGGGGAAGTGACCCATTTAGGGATTAAACTTCCAAACAGTAATCAATATAAAAATATTAACTTCTTACGGCATTCTACCCATAATGCACCCATCGATTCTTTTACTATTTTTGCAGAAAAAAATGCAGGAGGTATAGATAGATTAGAAATATCTAATTATGATAAAACCGGGTTAACAAGAAATATATCAATAGCTCTCCAAAGGATCTTAGGAAACCGCGTTGTATTCGATACTGTAGACACAGCTTTAACCCCAATGCTAGGAGCTGCATTATCCTTAAACAAATCCCCAGTAGAACATGCTAAACGAATTGCCAATTCTGTAGGGTTATATGCTTTTAACGATTCTGGACGTTTACGCGTTACACGTCAAGATTATGGTGTAGAAACAAATAACACCCTCTTATCAATTCTAGATGAATATCAAGGGGATCATACCTCTTCGTGGCCAACCAAAATCGTTCTTACGGTCTCAAATGAAAGTAAAGAGACAGCAGAAGATGAATTTAGATTTCGGTATTTCGATCCACAACAAGGGATTTTTACCATATTAAAAACCCCCTTACCTCCAGGTGTGATTGGAGCTACTATCGCATCTGATGTTACTTTACCATTATCTTTAGCTGAAAACATTGCTTCATATTTTAAATCTATCACCATTAATGTAGATAATATCGATAATACCACTACGAAAGAAAACGTAAGCCTGCCGTTCAATATCACATTAAAACATTTCACACCTGGGAAAACATTAATAGAGAATCTATCTTTAAATCATAAATCTTGGAAAACAAAATTACCTGAAATTATTCAAGGATATAAACCTTTCCCAACAGGATTATACCCGTTTACATCAGACCCATACACTGCGGAATATGGAGAGTTCTCATATACGACATTATATCAGAATATCCCAAATATCGGATTTCCCATTTTAGACCAGAAATATGAAGACTTTCTAAACAATTTTTTCGTATCTTTATTGCCATTTAAACCTCAGATAATCAAACATGGTGAGTTATTAACCCCTTTAAGATGCTATTTAACATCCTCATCGAGGCACATTGGGTTTAGCTATAAAGATTTTTGTTATATAACAATTGATAAAACGTTATTAGATGCGGGGGAATTTTCTTTATCATCAGCTGAATATACAGATTTACTAAAGGACCCCCATAAAAACTTAATGTGTGTAAGCCGTAAAGAATGGATTCAATATAGTCAAGTAGAACAAATATCAGATACCGTTTATAAATTATCTGGGTTTTTACGAGGTCGTTTTGGCACGTTATACAACATCACACATCCGTCACAATTAAGTCAACCAAGTCCTATTTTCTTTTATTCAGAAAATTCATTAACAGAGGTTAAAGAATTCCATTATGTTAAGCAACCAGCAAAAATCTCAGTATATGATAATTTAAAACCAGACATAGATACCAAAGATGATTATGACATTGCCATAGGTCAATTAATTCGATTCCAATATTTACGAATAAATCATGCTGTCAATAATAT
>WGBH01000194.1 GCA_015494435.1 Thiotrichaceae bacterium
AATATAGATCCTGACTTCACTGATGCCGTTCTCGTTACGCTGGCAGACCTTTGTAAAAGAAGGCGATTTCTTTTCAAAGAATGGCAAAGAATGGACACCCTGCATGATCTTTTAGAAGTGGGCAAATACTAATCAGATTGTATAAAATATCTTGCTCATTTATAGCGCTATGGTATTGTACATTTGCTAATAAATAGTTAAAAACGACATGAAAAATCAGGTATGCATTGGCTCGCAACAGTTAAAAATATATTTGTAAAACCAATGACTAACAGTGGGGTGTGATTAAAAGTGAGAGGATTTATAAAAATACTATTTTCAAATAATTTTAATCAAAGAATTAGTAGTCAATATTTTACTAAATTTCAGAGAATTTTAGATTTCCCCGCAGTTTGAATCATACCCTTAACAGTATTATGAGATAATCAAACCGTTCTTAAGCAAAAATTATACTGATTTAAACTTAATAAAATTGACAAGGATATGATGGAACACTCAGCAGACCATCTAATGAGGAACATACTCATTATTGATGATGATGAAATTTTGCTCTTTTATTTGAAAAAATATCTTTCTAAGAATGGTTATGAGGTGTGTTGTTTAACAATGGGGGAGGAAATTCCTAAAACACTAGAGGAAGAGGGATGCTCTTTTGATTTAGTACTTCTTGATATTAATTTACCCAATCATAGTGGTTTTTACTGGTTAAATTGGCTACAACACTATCATCCAAAACTTCCTATTATCATTATTTCGGTGCGTTCAGGATTAGATCAGCGCTTGCATGGATTGAAAAATGGGGCAAAAGACTATTTAATCAAACCTTTTCATAAGCAAGAGCTTTTAATCCGAATCAAAAATTTATTTAATCAAGCACAGAAACGAACAACAACAATCGGTGATTTAACATTTGATAAAAGGCATAATAGAGTACTTAAAAAAGGTCAAGACCTGTTTTTAACAGAGCTAGAGCTCAATATTTTTCAATTGCTGTACCTTAATGAGGGAAGTGTTTTAAGTCGTGATGATATTATGTTACATATTAGAGGAGTTAAACATAATCCTTTAGATCGTAGTATTGATATTCATATTAATAAAATCAGAAAAAAAATTGAAGATAATCCATCACAGCCGACCTATATTCACACAATTCGCGGAAAGGGCTATGCTTTTCACGCACCGCTTTTGGTTTGATCGCTTGAAAAACTGGCATGAATCTTATCTATTTATGCAGGCTAAGCCACTGTTGAATGGTTTCGGTAACATGGGTGAATTCTCGTGATAACTGATCTTGAAGTTCAATCCTTTCGCTTTCATTACGATCTTTAATCTTATTGAGCAATTTTTCTAACTCGTCAGAACCATACAAGCCTATAGAGCTGATGGTTTGATGAGCGCAGGCTGAAGCGTTTTCCCATTGCTTTGTTTGTAAGTATTGTTGTATTTTTTGTTGCCTTTCAAAAATACGAGGCAAAGCATACTCCAACACTTCGATTGTATCTTCAATACCTAAGTCTTGCGTCAATTTATTCAATAAATTATATTGATTAGTATTCATAATTAAATCCTACCTGTCAATTACTCCTGAACTAAACTAAAGACACAGGGGCTTAAATCGTGAGATTCGAAATAGGTCTTTAGACTGAGTCTCAGTAGAGGTTTGTGACTCTGACAGCGGATTGTCGAAGAGTTTTTACTCTACTACATTGTTTAAGTTTTTATTTTTAAGTGTGGCAATTCATTCCGCAAATCTGCAACTTTACCTATTTTCATCATCTTCATAGTAAACGATAACAGCGCATATTATATGATATTAGTAGATTATATTGAGCTGTTTCTTACCCTCAGCTAAAGACAGAGGGGGGGGCTTGTCTAGGTTGTCGAAATGATTGTTTTTTATGTATTTTTAAAAAATTAAGTAGACTCTAAAAAACATAAAATATATAACAATCATTTGCTTATCTATAATCCTGCAATAGGTTAAAAAATAACCATTTTGATAGCCTAGTTCTTGCCGTCACTATAAAATAAGTGATAAATAGTTAATCGTATTAGTTATTAGTAGGCGATAATTATTATTCCACAACATATTTCTCACTTTTAGTTTAAATTTTGATAAATTTCAGTTCTTCCAACTTGCGTATGATCAGTTGCGCACAGTCATTTACTGATTTCCCTGTCGTATCAAGTCGCATCTCAGGATTTATTGGCTCCTCATAGGGATCACTAATACCCGTAAAATGTTGAATCAAGCCTGCCCGTGCTTTTGCATAAAGCCCTTTTCGATCACGTCGCTCACATTCCTCTAAGGGAGTGGCAATATGAATTTCGATATAACCACCAACCGCTTGAATCATGTCACGTACCTCTTTGCGTATGGAAAGATAAGGTGCAATCGGTGCGCAAATTGCAATTCCTTTATGTTTCGTGATTTCACTCGCAACAAAGCCAATACGTCGAATATTTAAGTCTCGGTGTTTTTTTGAAAAAGTGAGTTCACTAGAGAGGTTTTTACGCACAATATCGCCATCTAATAATGTGACTGAGCGTCCACCTAATTCAAGTAATTTTATTCGTACTTGATTGGCAACAGTTGACTTACCAGAGCCTGACAAACCCGTAAAAAATAGCGTGAATCCCTGTTGATGGCGAGGTGGGTAAGCCTGACGCATTTCAGCAAGAATAGTAGGGTAGGTGAACCACCTAGGAATGGGTAAATCGTATTGTAGATGGCGAAAAAAATCAGACTCAGAAAAACCTAACGTTGTTTCGCCCGTTTTTATCTCTTTTATAAGCTGATACTTTTCTCGTTCTTGGTTGTAAACAATTTGCCCCTCTGCAATGATTGTAATACCTATTTCCTCAGCATACTGTTGCGCTAACGTTAGTGCTGCCAAGGGTGGGTAAAATTCAGGTATTGGAGTATTACCATTTTGAAAGGGACTTGAGTGTCCTGTGTTAATAATAAAATGGGTACAACCGTAATTCTTGCGAATAATCGCATGCCATAACGCTTCACGAGGCCCTGCCATACGGGTTGATAAATTAATTAAACTCAATAAAGGTGTTTGTTCGGTATATTCTGCAAGAAAGTGTTCATAACAACGCACACGGGAAAAATGATCCAGAGTATTTGAAGGACTAAAACCAACCACAGCTTGAATCAGTAAATTCGCTTCTAATTCAACCACAAGACGAGAGGTAACTAGATGCTCTGCACGATGCAATACCGTTTCGTTATGATAACCAATAAGTGGTGTCCCGCCCTTTTTTTTAAATTGCTTTTTTAAGGCGCGAGGTGTGAAGCGATATTGCTGAAAATCATAGTGAATAGGATCATTCACTTTTTCTACTTGTCCGCCAAGATAGTAGGATTCTGTTCCATGGAGCAAATAATCAACACCAGGGTGACGAGTATCTTGTGTTGTAAAGATAGCCTGAGCTTCTTGTTGTTTATCGGGTTGCCATACGCTTTCTATCGTCATCATGGCAATAATAATATTTTCATCATCTTGCAGAGCAATTTTTTGTCCTATTTTTAGAGTTTTGGCAAAAATAGCTGAAACATCTAATGTAATAGGAATAGGGCAAAGCTCTCCCGAACTAAGACGCATTGTTTTAATGACACTTTCATAGTCTTCTTGGGTTAAAAACCCTTGTAAAGGAGCAAAAGCATCTGTCATTAACATTTCAAGATCACAAAGCTGACGCGCTGTTAAATCCCATGTGGGCAAGTTTTTTATCGAGGAACGACAGGTTTCAATCTGATTTAAAGAATTACGGTTCATATAATGCATTAATACAATTAATTTGTAATGAATAGTAACCTTAAATAGAGATGATTGAGAAGTGAGTTTAACGTTTCTTTACATTTTAAATCATTTTTTCCTAGTTTGTTTGGATGTATAGTTTTTCAGATAAATAATTTCCAAATACTCTTCAACAGGTTATGCTAAATCCTTTACGCATTGACCTGTTGTTTACATGATAAAATGTAAAGAAATGTTAAATTTCTTTCTTGGTCAACTTTATTTTCGGTTACTATATCGAGCATATTTACCTCAAACATTACACCTAAAACGTATGAATAATAATGTTTCATCTTGGTTTACCACTTATAATCATTCTCTGAAAAATCAAGCAAAAATTTTTGCCTTTCCCTATTCTGGTGCAGGTGCTTCTGTTTATCTCCAATGGGCTAGTTATTTTAGCCAACATGGAATTGATTTTATCGGTGTACAGCTTCCTGGTAGAGAAAACCGTCGGGGCGATAAACCTCTGTCGAATTTATCCGTTTTAATCGATCATTTATTGTCTGCTATTACGCCGTATACCCATCAACCTTTTGTTTTTTTTGGGCATAGCTTAGGTGCATTAGTCGCCTTTGAACTCTCTCGTGCGTTACATAAAAAAGGCCTTGCCTTACCCAAGCATTTATTTGTTTCTGCCTTTCGCCCCCCCTCATTACCGAACCCAAATAAAGCACTACATCAATTAGAACGGGAAGCGTTTATTGATGGCATTAGAGCCTATGGGAACACCCCAGAAGCGGTGCTTTCAAATACCGTGTTAATGGACATGTTTCTTCCGATGTTACGCGCTGATTTTGCATTGAATGAAACCTATTGCTATAAAAAAGAAGCGCCACTTTCTTGCCCAATCACTGTATTTAAGGGAAGCGAAGATAGCTTTGTTAACCCAAACAATATGGGATATTGGCAACAAGAAACACAAGCGAAGTATGAAGAAGTAGAATATAAGGGCCATCATTTTTTTCTTGATGAACACAAACAATCTATTAGCCAACGTTTAGTTGATGCGATTAATCACAGGAAGACAAAGTCAACAATTTTTTTATCCGCATCGTAAAAAGCATCGTCAATGAAAATTTTTAAGCAATATCAACGCTTAAAAGAGGGGGAAATCCATGTACATCTTATTCGTCCAGAAAAGGTCGATATAACGCAAGAAAATTGGCTCGATGATAAAGAACGAGCGCGAGCAAAGACGTTTAAGTTTAGTAAAGATCGCCGTCTGTATATTGCCTCTCATCTCTTTTTAAGGCAGGTATTGAGTCAATACACGCCCTTGTCGCCTGTTTTATGGCGTTTTAAAACGAATGCTTATGGTAAGCCCTTTATTGCAAATTCTCAGTATATTGAATTAAGTTTTAATCTATCTCATACAGAAGGGTTTATTGCGTGTGTTATTGCTTATCAACAAGCGGTCGGCATTGATATTGAACGGTCTAAACCCCTGCATGATATTAATGCATTATGCGACACCGCCTTCTCTCCACTAGAAGCACGTGATGTGCATTCTTTGAAAAACTACGCTGCGCAAGAACAGCGTTTTTTTACCTATTGGACATTAAAAGAAGCGTATATCAAAGCACGAGGAATGGGACTGTCGATTCCATTACAACATTTTTCTTTTATTGAAACAAAAACAGGAAAGTGGAATGTACACTGCGCCCCTGAATTAAGGGATAGTGGAAAAAATTGGCAATTTTCCAGTAAACGTATCGATGAGTATTATTTAGCAATTGCGGTAGCATCCTCCCACAGACTTAAAGGAGAACAGATTACTCTTTTTTATTCAGCATAGATTTTTCGGCCCAATAGTGGATCATGGCATTCAATTGCTCCATTTTAAACGGTTTAGTGAGGTAATCATCCATACCCGCTTCTAGGCAACGTTCACGCTCACCCCCAATGGCATGAGCTGTCAATGCAACCACAGGCAAATGAATAAAGCGTTGGTCAGAGCGAAGACGACGAGTGGTTTCATAGCCATCCATGCTGGGCATGCTGACATCCATAAAGATCAGGTCAAATGTTTTTTCTTCTAATTGTTGCAAAACATCCTTGCCACTTTCAGCAACAAACACTTTCACTCCACAAGCTTTTAAAATCTTTTGACCAAAAAATCGGTTCATTTCATCATCGTCAACTAATAAAACACGAAATGCCTGTAAAAACTCAGTAGGTAGCGGTATTTTAGACGTTGAATCTAATTTTTCTTGTTTGCTTGCCCTCTTTTTTAATGGAAAATTTAAACTAAAGTAGAAACGACTCCCTTGATTGAGGCTACTTTCAACAGCTAAGTTTCCTCCCATACGTTTCACCAGTTTATGACTAATCGCTAAGCCTAACCCCGAGCCACCATATTGGCGTGAGATACTATTTTCTGCCTGCATAAAGGGTTTAAAAAGTTTAGTTTGTTGTTTTTTTGACAAGCCAATACCTGTGTCAATGACTTCAAATAATAACGTAGCGCGATCATGATCAATACATTGTGGAGTAATACTAAGTTCAACGCTTCCTTGAGAGGTAAACTTAATCGCATTATTTAATAAGTTCAGTAAGACTTGTTGTAAGCGAGTAGGGTCGCCTTGTAATTGTTTATCTGGCAATGAAAAATGCTGATTAATCTGTAGAGTTAAGTGTTTATTTTCAGCGGATTGTTGTGATAACTGCTTTACGGTTTGAACAACTGTATCCAGCGTAAATGATATTTTTTCTAATCCTAATAACGAGGTATTCAAACGGGCAAAGTCAAGAATATTATTGATCAGACTTAACATATGAGAAGAGGAGGTATTCAAACGCGACACATAATTTTTTTGTTCGCTAGAAAGTGTTGTTAGTTCTAGTAAATGACTTGCACTGACCACTGCATTCATTGGCGTGCGTAATTCATGGCTCATAGTAGTTAAAAACTCATCTTTTATTTTGTTTGTAGTTGCAATACGTTCTGCTTCTTTTCCTTTTTGCTTTACTTGTTCGGCTTGGGTTAAAGAGAGCAATAGAAGAGAAAGTAGCAAGACAAGAACAGTCGTCATTATCAACCAAGGTGTATCTTCCATTATTCCTATGCCAATTAATAGAGGTGGAATGGCACTGCTAATAAAAAGTAAAGCTGATAAACTCATGCTCCAGGGTAAACGTAAACCGTTGCGGTAAAAAGAGACCGCAAATAGGATGAAAAGAATAGTTATTATTAACCCCCATATAGCTGAAAGTGGGACACTGCAATAAGGAATAAAAAGGCTACAAATAGTGAACGTAAAACTAATCCAAAACAAGTAATGAAAGCGGATATACCAATCGGGCAAGTCTGTTTTAAGATTTAACCAATCATTTACTAAAAACACCCCAGCAGTCATTAAACTAAAGGCAAAAAATGAACCAATAGACTGCAAATTTTCACGTAAAAAAGCATTGTAATGTAGCCATCCTGCATGATTTCCAATTTCAAATATAAACGATAGAATAAAGACAGAGAGTGCCAAAAAGCCTTTATCACGCAGATAAAGAAAATAAAAAAAGTTATACAACGATAAAATTAACAACCCACCAATAATAAATGCCTGCATAGGATAAATCTGCCTTGCCTCCTGAAGCATTTGACTTCTATTTTTTAGCTTAGGGTTAATAAGTAAAGGTGCTTGTTTATCCTGAATTCTAAGATACAAAGTGCCTGATATTTTTTTGGGGAAATGCGCTTTGTATTGAAGGGCTACCCCGTAAGGTATTTGTTTTAAAGGGGGGGCAAAGTGATTATTTTGCCCCTTTAACAGTAAGTAAACCTGCATTTTACGGGATAAACTACCCGATGTAGTAAAATACAAATCCAAGTCATCTGATTGATTTATTACGTCGATTTTTAGCCAAAAAGAAGAACAGGTAAGACCCATCTCTAATGGTTCATATTTTTCAATCGTCTCCTTCGCTATTGGAGAAAAACGTTCAGGAATCTTTATGACTTCCGCTAATGTTAACTCTCCTGTTGGATCTTCAAGTATTTCGGCATAAGATTTTAGATCAATATAAGAGCGATCTTTTGTTAACAAAAGCGGTGACGTTTGTGCGTAAACGGTATCGGATAATCCATAAAAACATAATAAGAGACAGAAAATATAATGGGATTGAATATTGGTTAAATATTTCAAAATAAGTATTTCAACAATTAAAATCTTAGTTTAGCATCAATACCTTCGCTATTAAGCCGTTAATTTTGCCTCATGAATTTGGCTCAGAACAGGAAACTTTTCAAGGAGCTACATGATATTAATCGGTATCGTGTTTTCCAATACCTTTTTATCTAAATATTCCGTAAACTCCATACGGGCTACGTCACTGATAAAGGGGAGGAGTCCATACCATTGAGAGAATTTGCACGTTTATTTCGCTGAAGTCACCTTAACGTCTCAAATCTTCAATATAAAGTTGATATAATTTAGGTTCCATAATGGTATTCACAGGGGCGGCTATTTTTTTTATGTCTTTCGCAAAAACGGTAGCAGCTTGCATCGTTGCTGTATTGATAAAACGTGTTTTTATATTAAAATTAAATTGTTTTGGAAAGGCTGTATTTTTTCTTGCTAGATGAAATCCCCACTCTCCAAAGGATGGAATATTAACATGATAGCTAAGGG
>WGBH01000195.1 GCA_015494435.1 Thiotrichaceae bacterium
GTCCACGCTCACCAATCAAGGCAATAATATTTACATCAACCTTTGCATGTTGAACCAACATACTCATAAAAGAACTTTTACCCACCCCAGCCCCTGCAAAAACCCCCATACGTTGTCCAACACCACAGGTTAATAGACCATCCATTGCTTTAATACCTAGCCCCATCGGTTGATTTATAATATCGCGCGAAAGCGGTGAGGGTGAGGGAGCAATAACAGGATAGTTTGCTTCCAAATGTAAATTGTCTCTACCGCCAGTGTCCATAATATTACCCACACCATCTAGCACACAGCCCATCAAATCATCACCTACTGCCACATGTAATGATTTACCTGTCGCAATAACGGCTGTTCCTGTTGACATACCCCGCATATCGCCAATGGGTGCGAGCAATACTTCATTTCTATCAATACCAATCACTTCGGCTGGCGTGCCTTCTTCAGTGCTATTATTTTTTAATAGGCATAATTCACCAATTCTCGCCTGTGGTAAAATGGCACGCACTACCGTTCCTGCGACTTGGACAATACGACCATGCAAGGTTAGTGGCGCTATTTCACTGATCGCTTGTTGTAATAATTTTGGAATATCATTAAACGACATAGCAACCTCGCCTATTGCGCTACTTTTAATTGACCGAGTGGATTGAGGCGCATTTCTGAGATTAATTCTTGAAAAGATAACACAGGAATAACGACCATTTTTGATGCAAAATAACGGCTTAAATGGCGGCGTAATTCTGTTGAGGTTAATACTACAGGACGTGCTGTTAGATCCGTTATATTTTGTGCCTCTGCCTCGTTGTTTTTTAGGGTTTTAATAAAAATATCCGAAGCATCAGGGGGAAGATCAAGAAAAGACCCCGTGGGTAATTGACGAATACTACCTCTAATCACATTCTCTGTTTCTGGCTCTAACATATAAACAGGAAGTATCCCAGAACCATTGGAAAATTTATGACTGATCTGGCGTTTCAACCCTATTCGTACATACTCCGATAACATGGCTATATCTTTTTCTGTCTCTCCCCATTCAATAAGGGATTCTAGGATCTGCCGTAAATCACGAATAGAAACACCTTCGGCAACCAAACGTCTGAGTACATCAGCAATTTTAGGCAAGGGTACTAATTGTTGTGCTTCACGAATTAACTCTGCAAAACCTTGCGTTTCAAGCTTATTAAATAACATATGCACTTCTTGCACCCCAACAAACTCAGAGGCATATTGACGTAAGGAGGAAGACAAGTGATAGGATAATATTTGTGCTGAATTAAGCATTTTTATGGACTGATTTTGTAAATTTTCAATATGTTCCTGTGCCACCCATACGGTTGGCAAACCAGGTAAAAAATCCTCGCCTGCTTGATGTGGTATTTGCTTATTATTTAATGTCTCAGTAGAGTCTTGCACCAAAACATGACCGAAACCCAAATTACCTTGTGCCACAGGAACACTTTGAATGAAAATTTTATATTCATTCTGCATATTTTCCATTAAACGAAAACGAATACCAGGAATAGGAATCCCCATATCTAAATAAAAACGTTTGCGTACTGTGGTAAATTCAGTATGTAATTCTTCAGGAGAAAGGTGTAATTTTGCCTCATCGGTTAATTCAACTAAAACGGGGGATATTGCTTCCTCATCTGATTTATTATTCAGCTCTGCTGCTTTAAATTTTGCTTGATCTGCAAGATTTGCACCAATAAGAGAAATTCCACCTGTTTCTTGAAATTTATGCATTTGTACTTGTCGCATTAACATACCCGTTAAACCTAGTACAAAACTTAAAAACAAAAAGACAATAAAAGGGAAGCCAGGAATCAGCCCCATAATAAAAACAACACCCGATGCAATCACTAAAGCATTGGGCTGTGACATCATTTGATTACCAATATCCTGCCCTAAATTGGTATCTTCATCCGTTGTGACACGACTGACAATAATCCCCGCTGTAATTGAAATAAAGAGCGCAGGAATCTGTGATACCAGCCCATCACCAATGGTTAAAATTGAATATAAAGAAGCCGCCTCTCCCATTGACATATTTTGTTGCATCACACCAACGGAAATTCCGCCTAGAATATTAACAAAGATAATCACCATCCCTGCAATTGCGTCTCCTTTAACAAACTTCATCGCACCATCCATCGAGCCATAAAGTTGACTACCTTTTTCTAAATTATTACGCCGTAAACGTGCCTCATCCATAGTAATCGTGCCTGAACGTAAGTCACTGTCGATACTCATTTGCTTGCCGGGCATAGCATCCAATGAAAAACGTGCGCTTACCTCTGCAATACGTTCAGAACCTTTGGTAATAACAATAAATTGTACAATGGTGATAATAAAGAACACCACAAAACCCACCACAATATTACCGCCAACGACAAACTCTCCAAAGGTGGTCACAATAGCCCCTGCATCAGCTTGTAGTAAAATCAATCGTGTAGTGGAAATACTCAATGCCAAGCGGAATAACGTCGTCAGTAAAAGTACCGAAGGAAATGAAGCAAATGCCAAGGGTGAGGGCATATAAACGCCAATCATCAATAATAAAATGGCCCCACTGAAATTAATACCAATTAATAGATCAATAATAAAAGTAGGAATTGGCATGATCATTAAACCCGCAATCATGACTAAGAAAACAGCTAATACAATATCATTGCGTTTAGTTATTTTTATTAAAAAATCCTGAGTTTTCTCATTTAACATCAATAAAGACCTTTTAAAAGTTAGAAACTTCGCCTAGCGTACAATTAAATCCCCTAAACCAGCAGTATCCAATAACTGCCTAATATTATTACTAACATTCCTAAATTCTAATTGATAATTTTCATTATTTTTAGCATAATCATTTAACAACACACAAATACCATTAGCAGAGAGATAAGAACTGGCTTTCATATCCATAATCAAACGGCCGTTAATGGGAGCATCAATCGCTGATAATACATCTTTTAACTGCAATGCTATTTCAGCATCAACTTCACGCTCAAATGTAACAACCGTTGAATAAACAGTGTCGTGTACTTTCATATTTATTTTGATCCTTTGCGGTATTTTTTATCGTTTATTTCCTTGCACAGTCTTCATACGTTCGGAGGTGTCTCAATTTCTTCATCAAAGACCTTCATTGCCGTTACGACATATAAAATATTTTTCTTAACCGCTACAATTTTTACACAGGTTCCAACCGCTAAATCATCACCTTGAATATTCCAAGTTTCCCCTTCTAAAATAGCTTCGCCCATGCCATTTTTAATCTCTTTTTCCAGCGTTATTTTTTTTCCTATATATTGTTTACCAGGATAAACGGCTAAAACATTATCTGCACCATGAAATAAAAAACTCAATAATCGTGAAATAAAAGGACCAATAAATATAATGAATAAAATCAAAAACAGTTGCCAATACCAATATAACTTGCTTTCCATCAATAATAATAGCCCTGTCACACCTGTTGCTGTGCCAAACCACATTGAAAAATTATCAGGCACAGACAAATGCCTAAGAAAAGCAAAACCGTCTATTTCCTCTCTGATTTGCCCAAGTTTCGGATTTATGTATTCAAAATAAGCATTTCGAACTTTCCGCCTTAGATCATTCCATTTGTCAGACAGCTCGCTGATATTACTTCTCCATTTGTTTAACGGCGTGATTTACAAAATTCATCCAATAAAAACATCAATCTCATGGATTAAGGTTGGGTTAGGATTATCCGTCCGTGATAGAGAGCATTACTAGTTTCTCCTGACAAAACGTGCTGTTAGCTAGAATTTAGGAGGGTTAGGAGGCGCTTCCTTATACAGAACTCCAATTTCATAATAAAATTGCATATTTGAGCACTTAAACTCGGATTCCGCACCCATCAATAGACAAGGCAAGATCATAGTATGATCTATAGGCATTATTTCTTAAATTTCATCTTTATAGTCGTTCTAAAAAACCACATGGTTTTTATATTGAAATTAAGCTACTTACATAAGCAAGAATGTTGGGAATTCTATTGTTATTCCAACTTATCATGCTTATGTTGCCCAAATCCGAGGCAAGCAAACAGATCGTTGCATAACCTCATTTCGCAATGTAGACCAAACGGTCTTTAATACACAACTGACTTGCTCGGCGTATTGACCAAGGCAACGAGCAACGAGCAGATCATCAAGTAGTGTGATACCGATTTTTATTTTTTGTGATGATAGCGCCAAATTTGCAACCGCTAAACGTGCTTGATCTAATAATGCTTGTGTTGCATTGGTTGCTATCAACGTACCAAAACAAGGGTAATTACTGATACAAACAGGGCTATTTAACTCTGCTTGATTATTTAATTGTAAGCGGTCTAATAAAACAGGTTTGTCATCGCGGATAATATCTAAAGTAGTTGTTACTTGCCCTGTTTTAAACAGTTCATTCGCCGCAGGTCGTCCATAGCATTGAATATCCCAGCCCATAAAACGCGCCGTTTTTTCTAAATGAACCTGAGTGGATAGGCTTGAGTGGGTGTTATCAAAGAAAATATTTTCTTGAGGAAACCACTCTAAGGCACAACCATCTGCAATGGTTAGGATTTGTTTTTGTTGCGCTAGTTGCCCTGTATTACGATAAAATTTAGTCGCACCTGGAGTAGTAATCAGTGCTTGGGCTTGTTCTTTTAAGGCTACCTCAATATGAAGTTGATCCCCGCCTACAACGCCACTGCCATTGAATTAAGGAAAAACATTAATAT
>WGBH01000196.1 GCA_015494435.1 Thiotrichaceae bacterium
ATCATAGCTCATTTCCTTCAAAATATTCATCACTACCTGAATATTTTCAGAAATATCATCGACGATTAGTATTTGATAGTTTAATTGCATGATTTTTAGTGTAACACTTTTGTTACGTTACATTATGTAACGCAAAATAACAGGTTAAAAATTCAACTACCTACATAATAGCATAAATCAATCTGCAAGTGTAGTTTTAAAAAGGCAGTGTAAGGCTGTCATCTACTGCTAGAATCTGGGCTCTAAATTCCTCTTTGATTTTTTCTAAGGCTTCTTCATTGTCTGCATCAAAACGTAAAACTAAACAAGGTGTTGTATTTGAGCATCTAACTAATCCCCAACCATCAGCAAAATCTGCTCGAATTCCGTCAATTGTTGTTATATTAGCATCGGGAAATTGAGCTGCTTTTTGAAATTTTTCCATAAAGGCATAATTTTCCCCTTCTTTTGTATGGCACTTAAGTTCAGGAGTGCTGACACTATTGGGTAATTCTTCAAAAATTTCATCAGCAGGTCGATCTTGATGGTCGATAATTTCAAGTAATCGCGCTGCAGCATAAATGCCATCATCAAAGCCAAACCAACGTTCATTGAAAAAGAAGTGCCCACTCATTTCGCCTGCAAGAGCAGCATTGGTTTCTTTGATTTTAGCCTTAATAAAGGAATGCCCTGTCTTCCAAATTATGGGTAAGCCTCCATTTTTCACAATTTCTTTTGGTAAATGTCCTGTGCACTTCACATCGAAGATAATACTTGCTCCAGGTTGGCG
The DNA here is from genome assembly GCA_015494435.1 of Thiotrichaceae bacterium. Classification (GTDB taxonomy): domain Bacteria; phylum Pseudomonadota; class Gammaproteobacteria; order Thiotrichales; family Thiotrichaceae; genus JAGLBW01. The sequence goes on from WGBH01000196.1 coordinate 770, forward strand.
AGTTAGCACATCTTGTGCATAGAGCATTAATATTCTATCAGGATAGATCATTTCTCCTTTGTTCGTTACCACACCAAGTCTGTCTGCATCGCCATCAAATGCGATACCCAAATCAGCACCAGAAGCTTTTACTGCTGCAATAAGATCTTTAAGGTTGTCTGGTACACTGGGGTCAGGATGGTGGTTTGGAAAGCTACCATCTACTTCACAGTGCAAAGGTATAACATCGCAGCCAATTTCTTCCAGTAGTTGTGGGCCAATCTCACCGCCAATTCCGTTGCCACTATCAACCACGACTTTTAATTCATTTTCAAGTTGAATATCTGATGAAATATAATCGATATAATCATCAACAATATCCATTTCTTGTTCGCTGCCTTCTCCTGTATCAAGTTCATGGTTGATGATGGACTTATAAAGATCCTTTATTTGTTTTCCCGACAAGGTTTCTCCATCCAACATGATTTTGACGCCATTATAATTGGGAGGATTATGACTGCCAGTAAGCATCACACCTGACCCTGTCCCTAGGTGATGTGTAGCAAAATAAAGTACTCCAGTTGGTACAGCTCCAATGTTTATAACGTCACAGCCACTGGTAGTTAGTCCTTCAATTAAGGCTTGTAGTAACATTTTTCCAGACAGGCGCCCATCTCGTGCAACGATGATTTCTGTTTTCCCTCTTTTAATATTTTCTGTGCCAATTGCTTGACCAATCAGACGAACAGCATCAGTTGTTAATGCTTCATCAACAATACCTCTGATGTCATAGGCTCTAAATATTGATTTGTCTATTTCTACTTCTTTAGTTTGTTTTGTGTTAGCTTCCATTGAATTTTCATTATGTTTGTCGATAGTTTCTGCAATGTTTTTTGGTGAATTAACTTCAGCAACGTGAACATATGTGCTTTGTTCTCTCTTCCGTTGTCTTTGCAATTTGATTTTTTTAATGGAGAGTAAGCTCACTCCTACTAATAAAAGTAGTGAGGAAAGTAAGCCAACAATTGCCGATAAGGTTGTAATGCCTCTGAATAAGAAAAATGGTGGTACATAGGATGATTCTACACTGAAATAACTATTTGCTATTGCTATCGAATTAAGTGGCATTAAATCTTTTGTATTTGTTGTTCCCCATACTTTTAAATTGACAAGACTATAATTGCCTGATTTCTGTATAAGCTTTACTTGGCCCTCTTTTACCTGTTGAGTTAATAGGTTCTTAAATAACACCTGAACAGGTAAGCTAATAACAAGGTACTTATCGTGGTTATTATCCATAATGTATACATAGTTAAGGTATTGGTTTTGTCGTCCAAATAAGTGTATCTCTGCAATAGGGTTATGGTTGTCCTTTTTCGTCTTCTTAAGCATGTCTAAGGTAGCATAGTTGATTTCGGGAAAATCTTGAGGTTCAATCGTATTTAAGTCTTGTTCAACGATTTTTACACGTAAGGCAGTTGGTAAGGCACTTTTTATTTTCTCTATAATTGCGTTGTTGTTTTCTAGTGGCTTTTTGGATAGTTGCTGTAGAGCTATATTATTGACTTCTTTAGTTGTTTTAGAGAAATTGTTTTGAATAACATTTACGATTTCAGAAGAAAAACTGTTCAGGGAAGACCTTGTTTTTTCTTCTTTAACTATGTTTAACAAAGTCATTGAAAAGAGAATTGTTAAAACGAGGGCTAATAGGATAAATATAGAGCTAATAAGTGTATTGGTTAAATCACTGGTAAAAAAACCTTTTTGATTGTGTTTTGTTGCTCTAGTCATTTTTTATTCCTTTATTTAAAGACCTTTGCATATCTCGTGGAACGAGTAAAAAAGTTGCAAAAAACTCTACTCAGCATTAAAAAATTCGCAAATAGCGGGCTATTTGACTCATTTTTTGCCTTGATTGGAGTATTTTTCATTCTTTTTTCCACCGTCCCAGAGTTATACAAAGGTCTCATTGATTATTTACCAGAATGACCAAAACCACCTTCGCCTCTGTCTGTTTGTGTAAAAGTGTCAACAACAGTAAACTGTGTTTGTACAACAGGAACGATAACAAGTTGAGCAATTCTTTCTCCAACTTGTATTGTGTAGTCATTTTGGCCTCTATTCCAGCAAGATACAAATAATTCACCTTGATAATCTGAATCAATAAGCCCCACGAGATTTCCTAAAACAAGTCCGTGTTTATGCCCTAATCCTGAACGAGGTAATATTATTGCAGCTAGATTACTGTCTTTTACATAAATAGATATGCCCGTTGGGATCAGTTGAGTTTCGCCTGCTTTAATGGTTAGAGCTTGACTTAGACATGCTCTTAAATCCATACCTGCAGACCCTTTTGTGGCGTGAGTGGGAAGCCCAAATTGTGCAATGAATTCTTTATTAATTATTTTGAGTTCTATTTTATTCAACTTATATGTAATTTGGTTAAACGCAATAATTTTAAACCATTCATGGCGTTTTCACTAGTTCTTATGGTAAATTTCTTACAACTACCTAAGCATTTTGCTGATAATAATTTTAGTTGCGGACACTATAATGGGTTGTTTTGGAAGAATATTATGGGAATTAATCAATGGCCGAAATCTGAGCAGCCAAGAGAAAAGTTGTTGCAATATGGTGCATCGCATTTAAGCAATGCTGAATTATTAGCTATCTTTTTAAGGACTGGGATAAAGGGCAAGTCTGCTATTGAGTTGGCTCAAGAGTTGTTGCATCATTTTGGCAGTATCAATCATGTATTAGAGGCTAGTTTAAAATCCTTTACTCAAGTTAAAGGTTTGGGTAGTGCCAAATATTGTCAACTAAAAGCCACAGTCGAATTAGTAACACGTCATTTTAATGGTAAAGTTGAAGAGTCGCATAGTTACAATAACCAAGAGGTTGTTAAAAATTTTTTACTGTGTCACTTCTTTGATTTTAAGCATGAAGTATTTGCCTGTATGTTTCTTGATAATAAAAACAAACTCATTAAGATTGAAAATTTATTTATCGGTACAATTAATCAAGCCCAAGTATATCCGAGAGTTTTAGCACAATCCTGTTTAAAAAATAATGCAGCTGCAGTTATTTTTGCACATAACCACCCATCAGGAAATTTAAAAGCAAGTCAGTCCGATATTGATATAACAAAAAAATTAATTACCACTTTGAAATTAATTGATGTGAGGGTTTTAGATCATTTTATCATTGGTAATAATGACGTGATGTCCATGGCACAACATGGTCTCATGTCACTGGGTTAATATTACACTGAAATCATAATC
>WGBH01000197.1 GCA_015494435.1 Thiotrichaceae bacterium
GCTTAAGATCGTATAATTTCCTGAGAATCCTTCTAATGTACCTAAATTACCATCATCCGCAATTTGGTGACACGCAGTGCAACTCACCCCATCAATTGCCGCATCATGGTAGCGATTACCCGTATTTAAAAAACCCTCACCAAAAATACTAACCTCCACCCCCTCTTTTTTCATGGTTTCATTTGCCATGGGTGCATGGCAACGTGAACATTTATCATTAATTTCAGCGGAAACACTAGGATTTCGATGCAATTCAGTAGCAACTTTAGCGCGCCAATAAGGATCACGGGTTGAGTTTGCCATCATGCTGGTTGACCAGTTTTTAACAATGGAAATATCCTTCCCCTTCTCATCACTTAAACCATCATGACATTGTGAACAATTCCCTGAACCTGAAAAATGAGAGCTTTCAAAGCTAGCATCAGCTGCTTCAAGTTGAGCTATTAATCCAATACTTAAAATGCTGGATAAAATAGTTAATATTACAGTTTTCATTCTCATATTTTCCTCTGTTTCTATTATCTCGTGACCAAATTCTTATTCGGTCACACAATGTAGTATAAGCACCATCCATATAACACCTCGCACCCAAACGCCTATTTGGTTGCGTAATACGAATTAAGTAAAGGTAAATTCTCATTCGTTGCTGATTTTAATCCTGCCTCAGAAACATCAGCATTGGCTAAAACAAGCTTATACTCAGTCCATAATCCCTTGATTTTCTCCAATTGAGCAAGAATATCTTTATCAGTGCTTGCCAAAAGACCTAAATCAGCATCACCTTTAAATAAACCTGTGAATGTTTTTTCAAATAATGCCACCGTCTTAGTCAGTGCGGGGGGGGCTTTTACTATCATTAATAGTAATGCCGACAATCTATGTTTCTTACTGCCAAAAAGGGTAACTTCTCATAAACTGTCGGCAAGATCATATTTTTGGAGTCCAAGCTTTAGCTTGTCACTCGCACAAGCTAAAGCTTGGACTCCGACCCGTTAATTATGAGAAGCTACCAAAAGGGATTTCAAGAGGACGAAACATAAAGCATTTTTTATTTGGATCATTAAGGAACGTGCATGAAATAATTTCCCGATTCTAACTTGCTCTTTTGCCCCTGATTCAACTATCTCAATCGTCACATAGAATAACTATGCTTCTCTTGAGATAGTTGAATCAGAAACAAAACTTCTTCGTCATAATAGGGAAGTTATTTCTTGCGCCTTCCTAAAGATCATTCTCTTCAATTTCCAAAACTGCAACACTGATGAGTTTTCCAATAGCTCCGTTATAATTAGTCCAATCTTTAAATTTTCCCATTACTTCAATGACTTTTGGCTTGATTTCATAGGCTTCTAGGTCATTTTCCATTTGTTCTTTGGTGGTGTTATAAACCAGTGAAAGAAATTCTTTGAAATTTTCTAATACCTCCTTCCCCCCCATTGGTCCATGCCCTGGAATAACGATTTCAATCGGTAGTTTCAGCGCTTTATCCAGCACTGCCATATTACCAATATAACTGCCGTCATCGAGTCGTGGTGCTCGATTGTTAAAGGCATTGTCACCTGTAATAAGCACTTTATCTTCGACAATTTCATACATTGCATCGGTTAAAGTATGAGCTTTTTCACTCAGATGCACCTTAATGGTTATATTATCAATTTTAATTTCTTGCTGATCTTTTAACGCTTCCGTCGGGATGGTTGCAATGGTTTCTTTGCTTGCTCCTTTGGTTCTATCCATCATCAGATCGATCTACACCTGTGCCTCACCATCGGTTGCAAGCTCGATCATTTTAGGATGTGCATAGATTTTCACATCCTTATTCGCTTCAACAAATGCCTGATTTCCAAGCCAATGATCACCATGCACATGCGTATTAAAAACATGCGTAATCGGATTTTTAGTTTGTTGTCGAATACGTTTTAATACAGCTCTCCCCGTTTCAACCGTTCCACCTGGATCAAGCACAATCACACTTTTTTCTGTTATCACAAAAGCAGGGTTATTCATAAACCCTCTATTTTCAGGGTTAGGTCCCTCTAATGGTCCTGGAATAAACCAAGTATGTGCCGCAACCTTTTTGGTTTTATAACCAGATAAAATATCAGTAGATTGATCTTTTGCCGATACTGATAAAATAATTAAAAAGCTAATTAAAATAGCACCTAGTTTACTGTAATACGGTTTTTTCATGATAAGCCCCTGTGGAAGTTGGTGATTAATTTATTATCAACACCTTCTATCATAGCCTAACTAAAGGCAGATAATAAAACTTAAATACTTGTATTACTGTTGATGCCTTTATAGAGAAAATTAGGTAAAAACCATAAAATCTATTAATAAAAATATTGATGTGTTGATTTGAAATCAAGAAAAAGTGAGACAAAAAATATATCCCTCACAAAGACAGAAAAATACGCTAAAAAAATATAAAAAGCCTTTGTATGCCCTCTGTTTTGCGAGAAATATGTTTTTTATTCTTATTTTTCATCATCAAAATGAAATTTAATAAGTGAATATCTATAACAAAGCGACTCTTTAAACCACTACAAACTGCCCCATCATGCCTTGGTCTTCATGTTCTAAAATATGGCAGTGATACATATAGGGTATTTTAGGATCAGAGTATTCTGGGAATGCCATAATAATACGCACTACTTCGCCTGCATGAACTAAAACCACATCTTTTAGCCCTGCTTCAATAGCATTAGGTGCGATGCCATTGCGATCAAGAATTCTAAATTGCACATTATGCACATGGAAGGGATGCGCCATTGGGGAGGTATTACTGATTTCCCATATCTCGGTACTATTGCGCTTTACCGCAAAGTCAATACGGTTAATATCCATTGATTTGCCATTAATGCGGAACATTCCACCTGAACCAGCATCACGGGAACCACCACGTCGCATCATTCCACCTCTCATCATACCGCCTCCCATCATTCCACCGCGCCCCATCATCCCCATTTCAAGTTCAAACTTGCGCGTTGTCACCGCTTTTTTAGGATTTAGTACCAATGAGCTTTGGCGTAAACTCATCGGTATCTTTCTCTGAGAAGGTTGAGCTTGGCGTGCATCAATCAGCATAATATCCAGTTCTTGACTCGACATCATACCCATCATACCCATCATACCCATCATTGGCATTCCTGAATTACTTTCACTGGTAATGCTCTTTAGTGTTATTTGCTTTTTATCAGAAACATCTAGCAAAATTTCAATACGCTCTGCGGCGGCAAGACGAATACTATCGGTTTGTAGAGGACGCTCCAAAAATCCACAGTCATTCGCAATGACATAAAATGGACGGTTATCACTAAACGCAAGCTGATAAGTACGTGCATTAGAACCATTATGCAAACGTAAGCGTAATACGGTGCGTTTAGCCTCTAGCGTTGGCGTAACCACACCATTCACCAGCACTGTTGAACCCTGCATTCCCATCATGCGATCAGGCATTCTGCTAAGATAATTTAATGAGCCATCCCGATTAAAACGACGGTCTTGGAGGGTGCAGGGAATATCATCAATACCATAATCATTGGGCAAACCAAGCTGATCACTGCCATCATCGTCAATAATAAACAGCCCCGCTAAGCCATGATAAACCTGTCGTCCCGTTTGGTGCATGGTGTGCGAGTGATACCACGTTGTCCCTGCTTCTTGACGGATCTGAAAACGTGATTGCCATGTTTGATTGGGTTGAATAGCCTGATGTGGGCCACCATCCATCTTGGCGGGCAATGTCATACCATGCCAGTGTAACGTTGCTACTTCATTCAGCCCATTGCGCACATTAATGGTCACCGTATCGCCTCGTTTAGCACGTAATACTGGGCCTAGGTAACTTTGATTAATCCCCAAAGTTGGCGTATTAACCCCTCTAAAAAACTGATGCTGAGATGAATTAATCTGTAAATTAAAGCTGACTTGTTGCCCATTTCTCTGTGCGGGTGCTAACGGTGGTACAACAAAGGCATTACCCTTGTTAATTGTTCCCGCTGCCAGAACATGACTAGAAAAAGGTGCGAGTAAAGTTGCCGCCCCTACGGCACTCACTGTCTTTATAAAACCTCGACGTGATAGATTATTTGTAAGCCCTGATTTTTGTTTCATTTTAGTTTCCTTCGTTTCGTTGTAACCACATTTGATAAGTCTTTGTTGGCCAAAGACTTTCGATATAACTTAATACGGCACGTTTATCCTTTGCTGATAATTTATCCTTAAAAGCTGGCATGGTGCCGCCGATTTTAATTCCTCCATTGTTGATAGTTTGTAGTAAAGCCCTTTCGGGATGATGCCATGTATGCCCTGTACCATTTAATGGCGGTGCAGGATATTTACCATTAGCTAATGGCTCTCGCCAATTGGATACTTGTCCAATGCCTTTTTCACCATGACAAACTTGGCAATTTGCTTTAAATATACCGCGTCCACGCATTACTTCAGCCGTATTGCTAGGACCTGATGCCATTTTTTTTGTTGTGGTATTGGTTGTCATCATTGGTTTACTAGCAGTTTCATTATTATTGTCACAGGCATTCAGAATAAGAAGTGATGTGATCGTTAAAAAATATAGACTGATTTTCATTGCTCTCTCGCTAAACATTGGCTACCAATGCCAAAAAATTGCTATTTTCTGTTTTGGCAAAGGTATTGATTTTGTTCTTATTTTTAGAATGATAAAAAACGACTTATTTTTTGCAATTGCCTTTCATCATCCCCTGCATGGATTTCATTTTAGCTTTGTGAGCAGCGAATAATTTCTTACGCTGATTAATATCAACCGTATTGATGATTTTTATCATTTCATCTTCCATTGCTTTATGCATCGCCTCCATTGCTTTGGGTGTCATTTTTGAATGATCCATTTTAGAGTGATCCATACCCATCTTGGAATGATCCATTTCTTGTGCATTATGACCGTCATCTGCAAAGCCGACTGTCGAAAGGGTTAATAGAATAGTGGTTGCTGTCGCAAGAATAAAATTAGTTTTCATTATGTTTTTCCTTGGGAAATTTGTTTCCCTATTGGTTAGTTAATTAATTAATGTTTATGCGGTGTTTCATTATGTGATTTATCCCTCTTATGCTCCTCTTTATTGTGTTCTGTTGTACTAGATGACTCATTATGCTTATCGAGCATTGCTTGATTAGCTGTTTTTTCTCCATGCTCCTCTCCTTCTTGATGCTGATGTGCATCGTTTTCTCCTTCCTCATGCTGGTGCGCATGTCCTTCTCCACCTCCATGCTGGTGTGCATGTCCTTCGCCTGAAGAATTTGGCATTGATTTCACCCCTAGCCCATAACGATAAACGGCTTCTCCACCTAACCAGCCTGTGGTTGCAAGCAATCCCCCTGCAATCAGTAAGGCGGGTATAAAAATGAGGGTCATTTTATGTTTTTGTAGTAATGACCAGAGAGCTAGCACAATAAAGATGCCCAAGGTAAGTAGCGCCCAATTGCGATGTTCTGTCATGGCTAAATGAGAAGGTGTGTCATGTGCGACACTGTTATAGGCAAACCAACCTGCAATGGCGGTCATAATGGCAAAGCCCGTGCCAATCAATAGATTGGATTTTGCCAGTATGCTCAGAGCGACTTGATACTCATTCTTTGTGGGTAATATCGCTTTTAGCAAATGGAAAACAACCGCCATAGAAAGCAATGCAATGGTGAAATGCACAAAAACAGGATGCCAGTTTGGTAATATTTCTATCATATTTTTATCCTCCTCTATTAAATTATGTGTAAATGGTTAGTTATAATGATTTTTTCTTAGTTTTTTAGTGTTTTTTAGTTTTTAATAAACGATATCTTCCCAGA
>WGBH01000198.1 GCA_015494435.1 Thiotrichaceae bacterium
CATGCCAATATTGGTATTAGTTTACCCGGTACAGGAGAAAAACCCGTCGCCCCTGTCTATGAAGACGGCGTAAAAACAGTCACTCTAAAAGGTGACCAAATCGCCATTGATTTTCAGGAAATTGTTGATGCTTATATTAAACGAACCTACCACATCAGTTAGGGAGACTACACAACCCAATAAAAATCTTGGTGCGAGAAATTATCTATTACAGGTGAATTTATGGAAAAAACATCATAAGATAGATTATTAAAACAGTACGAACTAAAACCTTTGCCAAACAGCAATTCCCGCTCATGCTGTAGACCGCACTACATTAAGATTAAGGCTCTAAAAATAGCAGTAATTTGCTAATTTTTAATCAAATGGCTTACTATCACTGTTTATTCTAAATTAGAGCGGGAACCGCTGTTTGCCAAAAGATGAATCAATAGTTAGAGCAGGTAGTGCAATTATTACTTTTATTAGCGGCATTATTTCAGCTTAAATCAATTTATTCGATTAAATTTCTGATTAATTAGGTCTAGCATGATTTTTCTTAAACATAATTTAGACTATATGGTGTTTGGTATATTAGGGCTAATGAGTTTTTTAATGCTCTGGTTTGTTATCGAACGCTATATTTTCTACTCGCGTATAAAGCTCAGTGATTATCATCATGCAGATAAATTAAATGTCTCACTAACAAATCATCTGACTATTATTTCAACAATAGGTGCGAATGCGCCTTATATTGGGCTATTAGGAACGGTAGTGGGCATCATGCTGACTTTTTATGATATGGGTCAAGGTGGAAAGGTTGACGTTCACACTATTATGACGGGGCTGTCGTTGGCATTAAAAGCTACCGCGGCAGGGCTTGCAGTCGCTATTCCGTCGATTATGTTTTATAACGCTCTGTTAAGAAAGGTTGATGTTCTTAATGCGAAATGGAGGGTACTGCAAGAACAGTAAACTTAAATATAGTCCTACAATAGCCTTGCAATGAAGCGATTTGATCAAATTAATGTCATTCCTTTTATTGATATCATGTTGGTATTACTTGCTATTGTGCTGACAACGGCGACATTTATCTCACAAGGGTTGATCGAAATTGATTTGCCTGAAGCGACAAGTTCACAAGCAATACAGGAAAACAGCCCAAAAAATCTTGAAATTGTGATTAATGCCGAAAATAAGCTTTATTTAGCCGACAAGCTTATTGATTCAAACGGGCTATCAAAAGCCTTGCAGGTACTTGATAAAAATACACCCATCATCCTTCGTGTCGATAAACAGGTCGCATTTAAAAACTTTGTTCAAGTGATCGACTTGCTTAAATTAAACCATCTTGAAAAATTTTCCATTGTTACCATTCAAGGTAACCCAAAATGAAGAGTGATTTGATCGGTTTCATTGTTTCAGCTTTGCTACATGCAGGGCTTATTAGTGGTGTCCTTGCCTTAAATAATCAGCCTGAAAAAAAGTTAATACCTGAAAAGAAGGTTGTTTTGATGGTTAAAATGTTTCAATCCGAGGTTTCACTTCGTCATTTTGCTCCAACTGTTATTGACAATATTGTATCTAATCATTCCATTACACCCGCGCCAGTAATAAAAAGACAGCCACTTAAAAAAAAAGTAAAGCCTAATAAAAAACCACAGGCAATATTTGTTAATAGTATTAGCAAGCCACAAAATATTAAAAAAAAGATAAAGAGAAAGACAAGAAAAAATAAGGTAAATTATACTAGAAAAGTTTTAAAAAATCAGGTTGTAAAACAGTTGAAAAATAAAATAACTAAAAATAAAAATACACAAAATGCAATAATAAAAAAGAATAAAAAAAGGCTTAGAAATAAAAAAATCACTCCACCTATAACCAAAAGAGCATTAGCAGTAAGAAAAGAGAAAATGGTTAAAAGAAAGGTAAAGAGAAATATAAAACCAACCAGGCATTATGTAATAAGGAAAATAAAACCTAAAAAACAAGCTGTTATTATAAGAAATCCACTTGTTCCTTATCGTAAAAGCTTGCATCGTAAAGCTCTCCCCCAAAAACATGCCGTCTTAGCTAATAGACCAATAAGAACTAATACTTATAATAAGGTGAGAGGAAAATCTATTAGCAGAAAGCAAGTGAAAATAGGGAGAGTAAAAACAACTGTAAGAATGAATAAAAAGCATATAGTAGCAAAAAGGAAGATAAATAATCGACCTCGTCAGTCATCAGTGCCTCAATACTCTAAAAAAGTAAATTCACGAAAAATAAAGCCAAGAAAACTTATTTCTAAGCATGTGCAACCGTTAAACAAGCCGCACAAAACACATCTCCAGCAGAAGCTCCCAGTACGTCAACACCCTAAAAAAATCAATCCAAAAAAAGCTGTTTCCATCAATATACAGCAACTAAATCAACAATATAAAGTACGTTTGCAGCAAATTATTGTTTCTAAAAAGAGTTATCCTCGACGTGCAAGAAGGCATGGACAACAAGGAAAAGTGACACTTTCCTTCTCTGTTTCACACAGCGGAATAATTACTGATATTCGTATCTTAAAGAGTTCGGGCATACCTGTATTGGATAAGGCAAGTATTCAGGCCATTCAACGATCATCAAAAATTCTTCGCTTTTTTCCTAAAATGCCTAAAAAATCAATGAAGCTTCGTATTACATTACATTATCTTCTAAATGGCTAGTATCAAAATTTAATCATCTGTATTGAGATAAAAAATCAATTAACTTAGATCAATGTATCTATTTGTTTATCTTGTTTTACTGAGATGAGTCTTTGAATCGTATTTTCCTCATCAATTCAAAATTGTTTAAATAACTCAGAGGATGTTATGCAAAAAAAAATATTGCTTGTCTCTATTCTTTGTAGCACAAACTTATCAGCAACTGAATTAGAAAAGCTTGATGATGTTATTGTGACTGCGACACGTTCACAAGTTAGTACTAATGATGCACCGGGTAGTGTTACCGTGATCAGTAGGAAAGAGATTGAGCAGAAGGGAAGTAGCAATTTACTTGATATTATTCGTGCAACCGCAGGGATCAGTATTCGTGGAGTCGGCTCAGGTGGGCGAAAATCCATTAATTTACGAGGGCTAGAAAGCAAACATGTCCTTATTTTAATTGACGGTAAACGTATTCCTTCTAGCAATGACATTATTGGGCCGAATACGGATTATCAATATGACTGGATTCCTGTCGGTCGTATTGAACGTGTTGAAGTGGTTAGAGGCCCTATGTCGGTCTTATATGGTGCGGATGCTTTGGGCGGTGTTGTTAATATAATTACCCGCAAAGCTGCTAAAAAGATTCAGGGCAGTGTTAAATACGGTCACTACTTTTCTAATGGTGATTCATCAAATGATGGCGATGGCTATTATGCCGACGTTAATCTAAATGGTCATCTTCATAATAAGATAGGTTTTAGTCTTGATACTGAACAATCAAAACGTGATTCTGTCGATAGTAAGATCAAATCAGGGCAGTCTGCCATTGAAGGGCATAAAAAAGAACAATTTTCACTCGGTCTATCCTATAAGCTGAATCAAAATCACGCGATAACACTGGATTATAATAATGGAAACGAAAACCGTTGGCTTGATACTGCAACGCGTCGAAAAAAACTGTATCAAAGCCGTTATGATATTAATAGAGATTTACTCTCACTGGGTTGGAAAGGTACATACGGGGATAAAAAGATAAGCTTACGTGCCTATAACAGCAAAGTTGACGTTACTAATAAGGCAACAAATGGCGTAAAAGCAACCGCACCGCAAAAGCTTAAAGATAAAACACTCGAAGGAAGCTTCTCATTTCCAGTGGGTGACAAACAATTTATTACTACAGGTTTTGAGCATAGAAAGGAAA
>WGBH01000199.1 GCA_015494435.1 Thiotrichaceae bacterium
GATTATGATCTTTTTGAAGTTACCTTTTTAACAGAAGATCTAAACCTATTAATTTCGGATTTTAAAAAAAGTAAAAAGATTTATAAATTTAATGTTCTTAAAGAACCAGAAAATAATGTATTAGGTGAATCGCAAATTGAAATGGATAACCCGGATCCTTTATTCCAACAACAAGAGGCCTTGTTTAAAATGCAATTTCCTGATGCCTGGGACTTAACTACAGGAATATTGTAGCTATTTTTGATACGGGTATTGATTGGTATCATCCGGATATGAAAGATAATATTTTTATTAATTCAGCTGAGATGCAAAATGCAACTATTGATTGGAACAATGGACAAATTTACGGAGATGGCATTGATAATGATAATAACGGTTTTATTGATGATATAATAGGATGGAATTTTAAAAAAGGCAATAATAACCCTTTTATTGAATCCTATACGGAAGGAGATCACGGAGCAAAAACTTCAAGCGTATGCGGTGCTGTAGGTAATAATGGTCTATTTATTTCCGGTACTAATTGGCATGTTTCAATTTTAGGATTAAAAGTAGATGGTGACTGGATTCCAAATTCTATTGAGGCAATTGACTATTGTGATAGTATGGGAGTTAATGTTATCAATATGAGTTATGGTGCAACATGGTTGAATGATCCTAATTTTCATATGGCTATTCAAGATGCATATAACAATCATAATATTTTATTTGTTAGTATTGCACAAAATTATAATAGTGAAACGAAAGTTTATCCCGGAGCCTGGCCTGAGGTTATGGCGTTGGCTGCTACAATGTTGGATGATACTAAAAAAAGCGATTCTAACTATGGAGATTGGGTAGAATGCACCGCAACAGTAGAAAAAAATGGATTTTTAACTTATGATTTTTCAACACATTCCCATATAGGTTATGTTAGTACGGGAGCAACATCAACAGCAGCACCTATTACGGCAGGTTTGGCGGGACTATTGAATGCTTTGAATCCTTCGTTAACTAATGTCCAAATAAGGACAATAATAAATTAAACCTGCGATAATATTGATGCTGCAAATCCTAATTATATTGGTAAATTAGGCTCAGGTCGTATAAATGCCTATCAGGCTGTTCTATTAGGTGCGGCTTATGCCAATAAATCCAAATACGCATCCGCCACTTATGCCAACAATGCCCGTCATCTGGTCAAAGACGATGGTTATCTATATGAAATTTTCTCTTCCGGTGGCGAAATTTTCTTCCGCCGCTCAAATAATAATGGCTCTTCATGGCAGGTAACCAAAAGGTTAACCACAGGTAACGGAAGTAATTCCCGTCCGGCCATAAGCGCTTTTTACGATAATAGTTTGCATGTAGTCTGGCAGCATAAAGTGGCAGACAACAAATGGGATATTTATTATACCTATAGTACCGATCATGGCAATAGCTGGCATACGCCAACAACAATTGCTCAGAATGTAATCACCTCAACTTACCAGAACAATGGGCCACAACCGGTTATTGCTTATTCTTTTGTTCAAGAGCAGGTTATGAAATTGATGACGGTTTATACCAGTTCTAATGGTCTTTATTACACAACCAAAACTTCGGCAAGCGGTTCATGGGCAACACCTGTGCACATATCCGGTAGTTCTTACGAAAATCAAATTCGATTCCCGAGCCTGTCCGGAAATGTAGGGTATTTTGCTCTGGTTTATGATACCCGTTATAATGGTGTTTATTCAAGAACCTATCACGGTAACTGGTCGAATGAAACAAGATTTGATTGGAACGGCCTTTATGATAGAGAAACCTGTGTTGCCATGGAAAAAGAAGGCGGTAGTATGTTAGCCGCCTATGTAGCACGACCCACCTCAAGTTCGCCATTTTCATTATATTTTCGTAAAGGGTATGAAAATAATACCTGGAGCAATTTTGAAGCGCGCTTTGATGAGGTAAATAGTAAGGATTACCGGCGTCCTTCTTTAACTTATTTTGATGCCAATTATTCCAATCCGTTTGCCGTTAGCATTGTTACCCACACTTCGGCTAATCGCATTGTAATGGAAAAATATTACGGTCAGTATAATAGCTGGCAGGAAAATCATATTGCTTACAACGGTCGTGAAGCGCAGCTTACGGGTTATGCCTATAATGCACCCAAATATTGCTGGACAGATCAAAGCGCATCGCCTTATCTGGTTAAATTAAGCTCCACCTTTCTACCCAAAACCGCACAACCAACGGAATATAAAGACATTTACGCGCGTAATGCGGTCATTGCCAATAGTCTGGATGGTACGGCGCAAGTACTGGAAGTTTCGGATTACATTGTACACACTAAAAGCGGAAAAGAGTACCGCATTGCCTTTAAAAAATATCCCGATGATACAACCAAATTAACATTGGAAAATATCTGGAATTATATGGACAGTGAACCGGTTAAGTTACCGGAAGACGCAACGGAATTGAGTTATTCCAAAAAGATTTATACGGTTTTCCCTGATGATTCGTCGAAAAAACAAAATAATACCACAGTTTTTACCTCAACTGAATATCAATTGGCTATCGCCGATGCACAGACAAAGGCTACCATTGCAGTGGTTGACAATGAAGTAAAAAGTGGCAATATTACGTTGGATATTTCGAAATTTGCCGGTAAAGAGGTCATTCTTTATCC
>WGBH01000200.1 GCA_015494435.1 Thiotrichaceae bacterium
ACAGGAAGAAAACCAAAAATTAATAAACGGTTTAAAAATAATTTTGCAAAATCGCATTTGATTTTTTTTACAAAAAAATGTTAGTTAACATTAACTATATTATTGATTGATTTAACTGAATGTATTATGATGAAAAGCAATACTTGGGAGTATATCAAAAAAAGTGCTTACGGCTTATTAAACCCGATAATAAAATTCCTGATAAAAACAGGGGTAAGGCCCAACGGAATTACAATTATCGGCTTTGTAATAACCATTGCTTCGGCTATTGTTCTGGTTGTAGGTGCAGAGTATGGAGTAAGAGGCGAGACAAAATACATCACTTGGTTTGGAATAGTATTACTGCTGGCAGGTGTTTTTGACATGCTCGATGGGCAGTTGGCACGCAAAACAAACCAAATGACTCAATTTGGAGCCTTATTCGATTCGGTAATAGACCGCTATAGCGAAATGGTCATGTTTTTTGGTATTGCTTATTATTTGGTGGCATACCACTATTTTTTAAGCAGTGTGTTTGCTTTTATAGCCATGATTGGTTCCATTATGGTCAGTTACGTGCGTGCACGCGCAGAAGGCTTAGGGGTAGATTGTAAGATAGGCATTATGCAACGTCCGGAAAGAGTGCTCACCATAGGCATTTCAGCGATACTGTACGGCGTGGTTTCCCATTTTACCGGAACATTCAAGGTATTGGTTGATTGGTTGCCGTTTCCGCTGATTGAAAATATCACGATTTTTACTTTTCCGATATTTCTGTTGGCAATATTAACAAACTACACAGCTTTTCAAAGATTAAATCACTGTAGAATGAAAATGTAAAAACACTTTTATAAACTAAATAATATTTCAAAATGAATTCAAAACAAAATATTCAAAGCCCTAAAGGCAAGCTGGGAGTGCTCACTCCCGGAATGGGTGCCGTATCTACCACATTTATGGCAGGTGTAATTGCCGCAAATAAAGGTTTAGGAAAACCCATCGGCTCCATTTCACAAATGGGAAAAATCAGATTAGGAAAAAGAACTGAAGAAAGAAATCCGGACATTAAAGATTTTGTGCCTTTGGCCTCTCTGCAAGATATGGTTTTTGGCGGATGGGACATCTACAAGGATAATGTATATGAAGCGGCAATAAATGCCGGCGTTTTAGAAAAAGATTTATTAAACTCAATAAAACAAGAGTTAGAAGAAATAAAACCAATGCCTGCCGTTTTTGATACCAAATTTGTTAAAAACATTAACGGAGAAAACGTAAAAAAAGAAAAAACAAAAATGGATGCAGCCAAAGCATTGATGGCAGACATCGAAACCTTCAAAAAAGAAAATAATTGCGACCGTTTGGTAATGGTGTGGTGTGCCTCAACCGAAGTTTATACCCAAGTTGCCGATGTGCATCTTTCTATTGAAAAATTTGAACAAGCTTTGGAAGAAAATCATCCGTCGATTGCACCAAGTATGATTTATGCTTACGCTGCCATTAAAAGTGGAGTTCCATTTGCCAACGGTGCTCCAAATTTAACGGTAGATACTCCTGCTTTGATTGAATTGGCAAAACAAATGAATGTGCCAATTGCAGGAAAAGATTTCAAAACAGGACAAACATTAATGAAAACCATTTTGGGTCCCGGACTAAAAACACGATTATTGGGTATCGAAGGTTGGTTCTCGACCAACATTTTAGGTAATCGCGATGGGGAAGTATTGGATAACGTTGATTCATTCAAAACCAAAGAAGTGTCAAAGTTAAGTGTTCTGGATAGTGTTTTAGAACCGGATAAATATCCTGATTTATACAAAGATATGTACCATAAAGTACGGATTAATTATTATCCGCCAAAAGGTGATGATAAAGAAAGTTGGGATAATATTGACATTTTCGGGTGGCTGGGCTACAAAATGCAAATAAAAGTAAATTTTTTGTGCAAAGATTCTATTCTGGCAGCTCCGGTTGTATTAGACC
Organism: Thiotrichaceae bacterium; assembly: GCA_015494435.1. Taxonomy (GTDB): domain Bacteria; phylum Pseudomonadota; class Gammaproteobacteria; order Thiotrichales; family Thiotrichaceae; genus JAGLBW01. The sequence goes on from WGBH01000200.1 coordinate 1,960, forward strand.
TTGCCATTTTTATGGATTTGGCACAGCGTGCCGGAATGAAAGGCATTCAAGAGTGGCTTTCGTTCTATTTCAAATCTCCTCAAACTAAAGAAGGTTTAGAACCAATCCATGATATTTTCTTACAGAAAATAAAATTTGAAAACACTTTGCGCTTTTTAATGGGCGAAACCTTAATTAATTATTTAGGTTTAGATTATTACGATGAAGAAGAAATGATCATGCAATTAAACGCAGCCGTTTCCAAATAAATATAGGCAAAATAAATGAATATTCATAAAATTATAGCATCAGGATTAGGGACAGGATTTGCACCAATTGCACCGGGAACAGCAGGTTCCATACTGGGTGTTTTTCTGTTCTGGATATTTAATTATCTACTTACAGGTTTTAATATTAGTTTCCGGATGATCCTGTTCCTTAATCTTTTTGCTATAATTTTTGTAATGCTGACAGGAGTTTACTCAATAAAAAAAGTTCATAAACAATGGGAACACGATGCATCACAAATAGTAATTGATGAAATTATTGGTGTTTGGATTGCTGTATTTGCAGTACCACTCATGTGGAAATACTATTTATATGCGATCATCCTTTTCCGTTTTTTTGATATTACAAAACCATTTTTTATTCGTAAACTGGATAAAATGAACAGCAATTGGAGTGTAATGTTGGATGACGTGTTGGCTGGGACTTATAGTTTAATTGTAATACAAGTTTTGTTGTATTTCAACATTATATAAATGCAAGAAAAACCAAATACCATAACATCATTTTTAAGATACAATTTGATTGCAGTTTTGGCAACTGCATCGGATTTTTCAGTATTTATACTGCTTTCAAAAAAATTGGCTGTATGGTATGTTGCAGCAACTTTTATCAGTGCAATTTTCGGTGGTGCGGTCAGTTTTGTTTTAAACAGAAACTGGGCTTTTATGAGCAGAGACGGAAAATTAAGCAAACAAGCCATCAGATACTTTTTAGTATGGAACGGAAGCATATTTTTAAACACGGCTGGTTTGTATTTAATAGTAGAAACAACACATCTGAATGAAATTATCTCAAAAATTATCGTAGCGATTATTGTAGGAGTAGGATTCAATTTTTTGATGTATAAATATTTCATTTTCAAATGAATACAATGAACGTAAAAAAACTATATATTA
>WGBH01000201.1 GCA_015494435.1 Thiotrichaceae bacterium
GTTTTATAATATCGTTATATTGTCAGCTGGCGATGCGCAAATAGATTACACTTGAATTTTAGCTTCGTGTAATGCACATCTTAGCCGACCTACTGCGCTATGGGTTGTTTGGAACTTCCTTGATAAAACAAAATATATCTTCCAGTGAGGTGGCAGTAAAAATATAGCGCATCGCTTCCTCTAACTGTTTTTCTTCCATTGCAAAAATACAATCTAACTGTTCTTGGTTTAAAGTAGAAAATTTAGTCTCTAATAAAAAAACAAGACTCTTCGCTTTTCCTTTTAGCTCCCCCTTTATTTCACCTCTCGCTTCGCCTCTTGCTTCGCCTATCGCTTCTCCTATCGCTTTGCCTTTTGCCTCGCCTTTTGCCTCGGCCTCGGCGTACCAGCCTTGTATTGTTTCTGCTAACATACTATTTACTCCTTCTAAGGTGCTAATCTCAGGAAATGTTGTATCGGGTTGCTGTTTTGGTAGTGCTACTTCCGTTAACCAGAGCGCAAACGCACGATTCAACGATTCCTGTTCTGGCATATTAAGCCAATCGATAAGATGACTCAATACCTCACGAACATCGGCTTTACTTTGACTCTTTTCCAATCGAAAAAGTGCCGCAACTAGATTTTTTAAGGGAATCAGATCATGTTGACTGTATTTGTTTTGATCAATTAGGCAGTAGCGTAAATGGGGGCGATAAGGCTCTAAACCTAATGGTGATTCGACAATTAGATCACTGACATCCAATGCTTTGTGCCACGGTGTTTTCCCATTATAAAGCACCAATGGTAAAACAGGGGGAAGTTTAGGGTAGCCTGTGGTTTTGTCTTTTGTAAACTGTTTCGTTTCATATAAATCCAAATATAATAAGCCTAAATAGGTCATCATTCGCAATGGCATTGATGCATCAGGTCTGGATTGAAATTCCAGTAAAATATAAATATATAACCACTGATCCTGACAGCGCACTTTCCAAACCACGTCATTAGCACGTTTTTTTAGTTTTTTATCAACGATGTATTCATTATTGACTTTCTCTAGCGTAGAAAAATCAAGCTGCTTAACCCAAGGTGCATCAATAAACCCACAAAGCAGGTCTTTTACCATTTCAGGATGGGAAAAGAATTTTTTGTAACTTTCATCATGTTGACTCATAGCCACTGAGTATAGTTGATCTTTAATAGGTCGTATCGCGTGCCGTGTAAATTTCAATAAATAATTGAAATATATGGATAGTGCTTATACAAGCTATTGTGAAATAAAAGGAGTGAAAGCTTCAGCTTTTCAGTGAAACGCACCGTTTTATAATATAGTTATATTGTCGGCTGGCGATGCGCAGATAGATTACACTTGCATTTTAGCCGACCTACCGCGCTTCTTCCCATTGGATTTTTCTCTTTCTTTTGACCACGAATTTTTAGGATAGTGATAAATTTTTAATGAGGGTATTATTACTGGATAGAGGGTAGAGAAGCCTTGACGCTGGAGCGTCTGGTATGAATTTCCACGCTGGAGCGTGGAAACTAGAGAACGGGTTATTTAATGCAGTGCTTTTCTTAAGAAATCCAATACAATTTTTCTATTTTCATAATGACAAAAAATTCGCTTGGTATCACGATCAGCCCATGCATCAAACTCGTGAGTAGAGCCTTTTATTGGATTTCCTTTTAATTGTTTAAAGTCGAGCCTATTAATATTATGATTATTTCCATGCTCAATATATCGTGTTAAATCATCAATACGTTCATTAATATGTTTAAGGCGACTTTCATCCAGTCCTTGCAAGCTTTGACTGAAATTTTTACCGTATTGTATTTGCTCACTGGGGCTATCCCAAAGCTTTTTAGGGTATAGCTCGTTTTTACTGCGTTCAAAAATTAGTCTCCCCCATTCTGATAAATCAATTTGATTTTCAACACGATAAAGAAATACTTGGGGTAAACGATTTACCTCTTCAGGTTTCAGTGGTAAGTCTAAAGACAAACGACGCAATTCTCGAAAATAAGTTTTTACCACCCCCTCATCTAGTTTCATTGGTAATCGTGGAATGCTTAACAAGGTCTTAGAGCCTTCAAAAATATAAATAACTTCATCTGCATAGATAGATGCAAGGGTTTGCATAACGCCTTGAATGGATTTAAACCCACCTGAAAGATTGAAAATAATTTTATGGCTATTTTGATAACGTTCTAGTAACTTTTCTAAAAACGAAATTAAATTACCAATACCATTACGAAAATCTCCCAAAGATGAGGTTCTTAAATCCTCAATTTTTTCTAATTGTATCGTTAACCCCTGCTGTTCCATCACCATTTGAAGATTTTTAGCCACTTCCCCTCCTAACCATGTGTCCGTATGAATTAAATAATGAAAATCATTAGTATGTTTTTTAGGTTGATTTTCATAAAAAGCCCATAAACCATTTAGTTCAGCAGATAGTTCTCTTTGAGTTTCTAAATCTGATTTTTTTAAGGTTTCATCTATATCGCTAAGCAGGGTAT
>WGBH01000202.1 GCA_015494435.1 Thiotrichaceae bacterium
ACTTAGTAGGAAACATGGAAATATTATTATGACAATAAAAACTCTTTTTGTTAGTGCTCTAACTATTGCAATTGCGACGACAAGCTTACAAACTGTTGCTAAGAGCAGCAAAAGTAAAGGTGATTCAAAAAAGTCATCTCGCTTATCTAAATCAAAACCAGCCCCTGCACCTGTAGCGCCTACTGCAACAGCTCCCGCTCCAGCAACGGCGGCTCCAGCGGCAGCAGCTCCCGCTCCTGCTCCTAGAGGAGGATCAGGTGTAGGCGGTATGGTAGCAGCAGGTGTTGGAGGGGCGGTTCTTGGTGGTTTAGCAGGTGCTGCCATTGCTTCTTCATCGTCAGATTCTGATAAAGCAACTACTTCAACTACTTCAACAACTTCGTCAACAACCGTGACGACAGCAACACCTTCTCCATTACTAAAAATGAGCCCTGAAGATGCAATAAAATCTGCTAAAGAAATGCAGACTAAAGCAACAGAAGCAGGGTTTGGATTTACTAAAGCCGATGAAATGCTAAAAAAGGCAGATGAATTAATCGCAAAAGGTGATACAGAGAAGAAACAAGCGCATGAACTTGCTGTTATTGTACATACATGGGCTGAAAGCAATGTAAAAAAAGCAGAAGAGCTTAAAAAAATTGCGGAAAAATTAGGATTATCATAATTGAGTATAGCCTCCTGTGTTGAGGGGGGGGGAATACAGGGTTTGTATAAGAGAGATAAACTCTGTGTTTTAAGTGCTTGATTTAAATATTATGAAATATGCTCTTTGCGTGGAATATGATGGAAGACCTTATTGTGGTTGGCAAAAATTATCTCATGTGCCATCAGTACAACAAGAGGTAGAAACTGCATTATCAAAAATAGCAAATCATAGCATTGAGGTTGTTTGTGCCGGGAGAACAGACAGTGGTGTGCATGGAATAGGGCAGGTTATACATTTTGAATCTGATGCTTTACGCACTGAAAAAGCATGGCTTTTAGGGGGAAATAGCAACCTTCCTATGAGCATTTCTTTTCAATGGATTAAAATGGTTTCTGATGATTTTCATGCACGTTTTTCTGCGTTAGATAGGCGTTATCGTTATATCATTCTTAATCAAAAAATACGTCCTTCTTTATTGCATCAGCGCGTTACATGGTTTCGTCCCTTACTGAATGAAAAAATAATGCAACAAGCTGCGAATTATTTAATAGGTGAAAGGGATTTTTCTAGTTTTCGTGCTGCAGGATGTCAGGCAAGTCATGCAAAACGGGAAATAAAGGAAATCACTATTCAGCGTAAAGGGGATTATATTTACATCGATATTTGCGCTAATGCTTTTCTGTATCATATGGTGCGAAATATTGTGGGTAGCTTGTTTGATGTCGGGATGGGAATTAAACCACCTGAATGGTTTACAGAGTTACTGCAAATAAAAGACCGCACTAAAGCAGGTATAACTGCCTCAGCTTATGGACTTTATTTTGTCAGTGTCAGTTATCCTGAGAAATATCAACTTCCTAAAAAAAGTAAACGACCTGAATTTTTAGTTTAATACGCTTTAAAGAAGCATAAATAGTTTTGTTTTGGAGTCTTTTCAGGTTATTTATTATACATTAACACTGTTTTTAAGGTTTTTTTGTTGTCAATAAACACTTATTTATATTGAATTCTCATTGCTTATCTCTAAATAGGCAAAATTTAATCACATTAATCGCATGAAAAGACAGTATTTTTTCCAAACTACTACTATTATCATTAATAACAAACTAGGACTATTATAAAAGGAAATTTAAAATGAGTATGTTAGGAACATTAGGCAAAGTTACAATAGGTATTTTAGTAGCAAAAGGTGTTGGAACAATGATGAGAAGTGGTTCATCTAGTCATGGTAGTTTGCTAGATGGTCTTGGAGGTCTGCTTAATGGAGGAACAAATAAAGGTGGTTTAGGAGGCTTATTAGGTTCTTTAGGTGAAGGGAGTATACAGCAAGGTTCAACCTTAGCAATAGGGAATAACAATGACTTTGCTAGAATGTTTAATGATGCTATTCAGGGGAAAGAACCCGAACCAACAGCGGAGCAAGATCAGCAAGCAGAAATTTTATTACATGCGATGGTAAGTGCGGCAAAAGCAGATGGTAAAATTGATGAGGCTGAGCAAAATAAAATCTTAGCACAATTTAAAGAAGCCTCAGAAAAAGATGCCGAAATGATACGTCAAGAAGTAGAAGCTCCTCTTGCTTTTCAAGAATTAATTAAGAGCGTACCAAAAGGGATGGAACAGCAGGTCTATTTAGTTTCTTTGTTGGCAATTGATCTTGATAATGAGGCAGAGGTTCGTTATTTAGAGAGGTTGGCGAAAGAATTAAATATTTCAAGCACAGTCAGCAATGAGATTCATGATCGCTTAGGTGCACCGTTGCTTTATGCCTGATGTCGTAACTTTTTATAATCTACAGATAGGAGTTCAAACTTCCTAAAGCTTGAACTCCGATCTATTAATAGGAACTTCCAAATAATAAATCTACCCATATTGCACAGATTTTTTGCTTCTGATTGGATTATCTCAAGAGGCGCATAGTTATTCTACGCAATGATTGAGAGGATTCAATCAGGAATAAAAGGACAAGTAGAATGGGTAGATTTATTGGCATGGTTCATAACGAGAAGCTAGGTTTAAAGGCTCACTTTTGATTCAATCCCAAGGCAATAATGATTCATTTTCAAATAAAGATTGAATACTTTCTCGTTTTCGAATGAGATGAACTTTTTCACCATCTACTAAAATCTCGGCAATTCGTGGACGGGTATTGTAATTTGATGACATGGTAAATCCGTAAGCTCCTGCTGAGCGTATTGCTAATAAATCATTTTGCTGAAGGTCAAACGAACGATTTTTTCCCAAGAAATCACTTGTTTCACAGATTGGACCGACTACATCATATTCTCGCTCTACAGGGCTGTCTTTTTTTATTACAGGAATAATCGCTTGCCATGCTTGATAGAGGGCAGGACGGATTAAATCATTCATAGCCGCATCAACAATCGCAAAGTTCTTTTCTTCGCTATGTTTTAAGTATTCAACCTGAGTAACTAAAATAGCCGCGTTTGCAACAATCGCTCTACCGGGTTCAATCAGTATCTCATAGTCTTTTAATTTTTGATTAGAAAATAATTTTTTAGTGTAATCAGACGGTAAAGGAGGATTCTCTTTATCGTAACGAACACCTAAGCCTCCTCCTAAATCGAGATGATGGATTGTCATTCCTTTTTCTTTTAATCTCTCTGCCAATGCAATTAAGCGCTCAAGGGCATCCATAAACGGGGATAACTCTGTTAGTTGAGAACCAATATGACAATCAATACCTTCAACTTTAATATTTGCCATCGCTGCGGCTCGTTCATAGACTTTTTCTACCGTGTTGATACTAATACCAAACTTATTTTCTTTTAAACCTGTAGAAATATAAGGATGTGTTTTTGCATCAACATCTGGA
>WGBH01000203.1 GCA_015494435.1 Thiotrichaceae bacterium
AAAGCAAAGAATCATAAAGGCTTTCTAATAAATCAGCAGATTCAGTGAGGAGTTCGGAGAGTCTTGGAGGTAATGAATGTTTGACTGCATAGTCTAAAATTTCTTCTAATGGCTTGCCAAAATTCGCCACGGCATTAATACCAATGGTGGCACTGCTGCCTTTAATTGTATGTATTAATAAAGAGGCTTTTTGACAGGATTTGCTAAGCGTGTCGCTAAGAGGATCATGGTGTTTTTCAGAATGTTCTAGTTGCGTAATATTGCGTAATAATTCTGCTATTTCGATGACATGTTCGGGTGTTTCGCCTAGATAAGCTTCTAATAATTCTGGGTGTACATCTTTATTCCACCCCAAAGTATAGCTGTCATTTTTTTCTTTTTTAGAGGTTTTATTTTCGTTAAGAGCAGGGGTAGGTTTGTCTGTTTCTTTAGGATGTTCGTTAGAATCAGTGTTTATAGGGGGGGTATAAATAAAGCCAGAGGAGAATTTTTTATCCCACTGTGTGAGTTGTTTTAGCAATTGCGGGTATTGTTGAGGAGGCTGGCTGTGAGTTAATAAACTATCAAACATGGCTTCTAGGCAGTCTGATGATTCAACTAATAAATCAGCGACTTCTGGAGGTAGTGTTTGCTCAACAGAATACTCAAGAATATCTTCTAATTTATGTGCAAAACTTGCTACAGCCTCAAGCCCTACAACAGCACTAGAGCCTTTAATAGTATGGGCTGTACGGGCAGCTAATTGGTGAGTCTCTTGATTGCTTTTTCCTTCACTAATGGTTCTAATCAGCGCTGCAACTTCGATGACTTGATCAGGCGTTTCAAGAAAGAAAGCTTCTAAAAGTTCAGGATGCACATCATCATCAGGCGCTAATCGGTAGCTTGATTTGTGTTCAATTACTGGAGTGGTGGTTTCTTTTGTTTCAGGTTTGATAATAAGTTGTTCAGTAGAATTATCCTCTATAAAAGAGGGATAGTTCTCTTCATGGGTTTCTTTGTCCGAAACAATTAAGGGAGCTATTCGCAATGAGTCTAATAATTGTTGCAACTGTTGCTTATTAACAGGATGATTCCAGTGACTATCTAATAGAGCAGTTTCTAATTCAATGGATAATTGATCATCATACTCTTGCAATAAGGCTGCTAATAGCTCTATCCATAGATAAAATAGCCCTGTTTTATTTTTATGCGCTAATTGTTCTGGACTAGCTTCCAAAGCAAGGGTGTTTTTATACACCCAAGTGCTAATAAGTGTTAGTGCTTCATACTCATAAAGCTCAGAAAGATCAGTGAGTCGCTCTATTTCCGCTTGAATCGATTGAATACACTGTTTAACTTCTTTTTGCTCTTTATCAGAAGCAGGCGTTACTATTGAGGATTGGCTTATATTTGCCAACTCCATTGCAATATCTTCCAACTCTTCAGCGAGTGCCTTTTTTGTTTCAGAATCTAAACTCATAACTATTATCTCTTGCTATTAGTAGTGGTTAGCTATTGTTGACAAGTTGTCTAGTTTTTGGAGTCTTATTTGCTGTTTTTGGCATCTGTTTAGGTGTTGTATTTTTCTCTAATTTAAATACATTCACTGATTGTACTAGCGCTTGAGTATTTTTCACCATAGCTTGTGTTAAACGGCTTAATGATGTCATTTCCTCGCCTGTTGATTGTGTTGCTTTAATGATTTCAGCGGCACGAAGATGTAATTTATTACTAATGGCGACCTGTTCTTTTGAGGCTAAGGCAATGGATTCAACCGAATGAGTAAGCTTATTAGTGGAATTAAGCGTTAATTGCATTTGTTCTGATGCTTCTTCTGCCAGCGAAGAGCCGATCACAACCTGCTCAATGGTGTTATCCATTGTGGACATGGTGGTTCTTGTTTCTTGCTGAATATTTTTAATTAAGTGTGCGATTTGATCGGTTGATTCACGCGAACTTTCAGCGAGTCGTTGGATTTCCTCCGCAATAACAGAGAAACCTTTACCCGCTTCACCTGCTGATAATGCCTGCATACTGGCATTTAATGCCAGTACGGTGGTGCGTTCAGTAATGGTATTGATTAAATCAATGATATGGGTGATTTCTTGTGAGCGTTCACCAAGGCGTTTAATGCGTTTACCTGTTTCTTGAACAGTGTCACGAATCTCTACCATGCTATCCACTGTTTTAGACACCGATTGATACGCTTTTTCCGTTGCTTTGGTGGTGGCATTGGCAATATTGTTGGTCAATAAGGAGGATTTCGCAATTTGCTTTAGACGTTCGATTAAGAAACCTACTGCTTTGGAGGTTTGTTCTGCTTCTAAACGCTCAGATTCAGCCAATGCTTTAACTGTGGAGGTGTGTTCATCAACGCTTTGTGAGGTGGCCTCTACGGTGAGCGCAATGGTGCGTACCTTCTTCAATACGTCGGTGGTATCCATTGCTAATTGATTGATCGCATCGGCGAGCGGCCCTGTTGCATCCTCGGTCACGGTTGCGCGAACGGTTAGGTTTCTTTCACTTAAATCAGCAACGGACTCTAGCAGAGAAAATACCGAATTATTTAATACTTCATTTTCTTTTTGAATATTGACCTCAACAATATCTCGTTCATCGAGCAGCAGGTTTAATGCAGAGCCTAATTGCGCTAATTCATGTTGTCCTACTATATCGGTACGTGCTTTTTTATTGCCCTTATTTAGTTCGTCAATGGTGGAAGTTAGCGATTGAGTCTGTTTAGCAATCGACTGGAACACTAAGTAACCTATAAATATTAATAAGAAAAGGGTTGTAGCCAATAAGATAAGGATGGTGTTTTCATCTTTTTGGGTTGTGTTTAAGTTGGTGCTAATTTCTTCATTTGTTAATTCAATATCTTCTCGTTGATGGCGAGTGATTGCTTGTATGAGAGGATTCATACGTTCGTACATTTCTTCTTTTATAAAAAGGGTTAAATGCGCATGATTTTCATCATGGACGATGTTAATCACATCATCCATTGCAGCTAAAAACTCAGGCATTGCATTTTTTGCTGTGGTTGCATTTAAGTCCTTATGCTGAAGGTCAATGGCATTATAAGTATTAAATAGCTTAAATTGTTTTGCTATTTTAGCCCGTATTTCAGTCAACTGCTTGAGTCCATCATTCCAAGTGCTTTTACCGTCTTCAATATCAAAAATAGTTTGGCGCACCGATACATGAATATTAGCTAATAGGTTATGTGCTAACAGTAACATATCTGTTCTAGCTGCTATGTCCTCTAATGTCTTATTATTATTTTCTAATGTTTTAAAAATGCTGGCTCCGAGTATCAAGGTAAGAATAATCGGCACCAGCACCAGTATTGCCAAACGTTTTATTAAGCTAAGTTTTTCAAAACCAAATATTTTGTTCATAACGTCCTAACCTTTGTGTAAATTTCGATATAT
>WGBH01000204.1 GCA_015494435.1 Thiotrichaceae bacterium
GTTTAAATATTAGTCTTGCTGTATATAAAATGAATACATTAGTTGTTTGGCGCTTCCTGATGGCAATCTAGTTACAAATAGTGAATCTATCATTCTTTATATTATTGGTGATTAAAATGGGGAAAATGAGTCTACAAGATGCTCGGCATTTGTCGATGCGTACGGGGTTGGGGGCGCGCTGGAAAGATATTCAGCGTTATCAAAATCTCTCAAGAGAAAAAAGTGTCCATTATGTTGTGTATAGTTCATCCAATCGATGGGTTTTAACACCGCCGAAACTAGCAAAGTGGTACGCTTGGAATTCAAAACAATCAGCACAGCAAAGACGTTCTTTGTATACCCGTTTAAATCGTGATAAACAAACATTGCGAGAATGGTCAGTGCAAAATATGTTGCGCTCACCCTATCCTTTAACGGAACGTATGGTGTTGTTTTGGCAAAATCATTTCACCTCTTCTCTTAACAAGGTGAACCAGCCTAACCTTTTATTAAAACAGAATTTATTATTTCGTCGTCATGCTCTAGGGAATTTTAGGCAACTTTTACATGGTATTGCACGCGATCCTGCTATGCTGATTTATTTAGATAATGACCGTAGCAAAATGGGCAAACCGAATGAAAACTTTGCACGAGAATTACTAGAACTGTATACATTAGGTGAAGGAAATTATAGTGAAACCGATATTCGTGCTGTTGCAAAGGCGTTCACGGGTTGGACAGTTGATCGGGATAATCAGCGTTTTGTGTTTCGTAAAGATCTGCATGACAATAACATAAAATCTTTTATGGGTAAGAAAGGTCGTTTTAACGGCAATCACATTATCGATATTTTATTACAAACCCCAGAAACCTCTGAAACCATTGCAAAGAAATTTTGGTATGAATTTGTTAGCGATGAAAAACCCAATCCATATACTATGCGACGCTGGGGAACTATTTTTCGTAATACTAAATACGATATTCGCAAATTTCTTGTCACTGTTCTTAATAGTGCAGAATTTTGGTCTCGTCGTAACCGTGAAGAGAAAATAAAATCACCCATAGAACTGATTGTCGGCACCTCTCGCTCATTGGGATTAAAATCACTACAACCGTCACAAATTATTAATATCTGTGATGCTTTAGGGCAAAAAATTATGACGCCAGAGACCCCAGAGGGCTATTTAGGCGGTCAAGATTGGATTGATACTTTCACATTGCCAACTCGAATCAATTTGATGGCTTTGTTTATTAACAAGGCGCATCATCAGGAGCTAGCAAGAATCCCTAACCTCTCCTTTGAGCATAATAAAAACTGGTTACTGGCAAGAAAAAACATTAACGCAATCCCAACCTCTGCATCAAATCGCAAGCAAAAACTGCATGCTTTATTGACAGACCCTGCTTATCAATTGACATAGGAGATTTTAATAATGAAACGTAGAACATTTGTAAAATTAAGCTCTCTAGGGTCATTACCTTTAATGGGAGTGCTATCTAAAAGCGTACAGGCCACTGAGCAAAGAAAAAACGCTATAGCAAGAAAACGCATAGTTGTTTTAGTTGAATTATTAGGCGGAAATGATGGTTTGAATACATTGATTCCTTTCACCGATCCTTTGTATTATCAATTGCGCCCCACCCTTGCTATTCCAAGACGGTCAATGTTGCCGATTACAGACTCATTGGCAATGCATCCTTCATTACGCCCATTACAAGCTTATTGGCAACAGAAAGAAATGGCGTGGATACAAGGCGTTGGCTATCCACGTAGTAATCGCTCCCATTTTCGGGCAAAAGATATTTGGGATAGTGGATCAAACTATAATCAAAAAATAGACCAAGGTTGGCTTGCTAATTTATTGGGTGTAAATCATGATATTACAGGCATTGCACTCAACACTGATCTTGGACCACTTGCAGGAAATCGGGCGAATAGTTTAAAAATTAATGATATTAATGCCTTTATTCGCAGTAATAAAAATTTACAGGCACGTTCAGCTAATACCAGTAACAACTCATTAGCCTATTTATTAAAAACAGAACGTGTAGTGGCTGAATCTACTGATATATTAAAAAATCATTTAGATAAAGTAGCTGACCCAAGTGCTAGCTTTCCTAAACACGCCTTTGGAAAAGAACTCGCTTCCATTGCACGTTTAATCAATAGTGGCATTGATATTCCTGTTTATAAAATCACTCTCAAAAATTTTGATATGCATGCAATGCAGACGCACCAACATACAAGATTATTGAAAATGCTCGCAGATAGTTTGCATGCCTTTACTCAAAATATGAAACGCAATCAAAATTGGGATAATGTGCTGGTCATGACCTACTCTGAATTTGGTCGGCAAGTGGCAGAAAATGGCAGTTATGGTACAGACCATGGTGAAGCATCGGCTCATTTCATTATGGGAGGCAAGGTGCGCGGTGGCATTTATGGGCGAAACCCTGATTTAAAACGTCTACATAGAAATGCACTACGTCATAGCGTTGATTTTCGCTCCGTCTATGGAACTATTGCAACACGCTGGTGGGGATTGCGTAATCCTTGGAATCATCCTTTAGTGCCTTTTGTGTAATCATGGCTTGATTTTGCACAATCTCAACGCTTAGAAAGTTAGTTCAACGAGGTTGGTAACTAAGTTGTTGAGGCGATGAAACCTACATTTCGCACCCTAAAACGTTGGACGTTTGATTTTTATCGGCGCAAGATCGTAATATTTAACGA
>WGBH01000205.1 GCA_015494435.1 Thiotrichaceae bacterium
AGTTCTCGAATTCTGAGTTTATTAACGTGATTTTTTGCAAATTCTGAACGTATATATTCCAGTCTGGAGGGGTGGAAAGTTTCATTATTCGGGGCAATCAATAAATCATCTTTTATCAGCCAGCCATTAAAATCTTTACTTAATTGTCCTATGTCTCCTGCCATGAGTGTTAATAATCGTATTATTCCGATGGGTGGCCTTGTGTACTGGTTCCGGTATCGCCTGATGGTTCGTGTACTCAAGCCCAGGAAGACGGCTATTTCTTTGTCAGTGTAAAATCCGGCTCTGTTCATTAACTCTAAAAACATAATCATTCCTTTTTGTTGTAGTTATCCCCCTAAATATTGACATTAATCAATAAATTGTTATTTTTATGAAATTATTATAAAACTTGTCTTTGTAAGCATTTATCAGAAAATATTTAAAAAACACTTCATTTGTGTAAGTTTTGCAATATTTTTTAAATATTACCTGCCGGACAACTTCGCATAATATATAAACATTCAAATCCCGAAAGCTAACGCCGTTTTTCAAGAAGCCTCTTTTATCCCATTGTTTTTATTGTCAATTTCCAGTGGTAATGCCTTAGCCGCTTCTAAAAAAGCCTTTTTTGTGAGTGGACTTTCTGACCGGCTTGCCTGGACTTCTAAAAGCACCCTTGCCGGGTTATATCCTAATTTTTCAGCAAGGATTAACGCCACTTTATCACTACATTCTTTTCCATCACGCCAGTTATAAACTGATTGTTTATCTATATTCAAAAATTTAGCAGTTTCATAATCAGACTTTAAGCCATATCTAGCTTTGAGAGCATTTACAAGTTCATAAGTATTCATTTTTAACACCTCTATTTTGATCATATTCCTATTGAATTCGACTAGCAATAAACGAATTTAACTCGACTAATCGATATTGTTTCGACTATACTTACCCCAGAACACAAAAACAGAGGCCACCAAAAAATGAGCGCATTAACATTTCTAAAGAATTACAAACCTGATTTAGTAAATCTCTGGTTTGACGATCCAGACCTTACCTCTGACCAAAACCACTATAATAAGCGTTTTAAACTGGTTTGCATGTTAAGCACCATTACCGCTTACGATCTTTCAGAACAGGCTGAAGAAATCCGCCTCTTAATCTCTATATTAGACTATCAACACAATGAACGAACTTTACAAATTAATGAGAATTTTCAGCCTGTCGAAACGTCTTTCCAGACTGATAAAACAAGCCTCCAGATACATGAAGAACCAAAAACGCACCTGATAAATGCTATTCAGGAATATACAGACCATTTTACAACAACCTATCTAAAATCATTATCCTTTCCTGTTTTAGCCGATTTATTAGCTAATCAGATAAAGAAAAAAATCGTACAGGATGAAATAAAAGCCTTTGAGAAAGAGCAGGGGAGACAACCCCGGCAAAAAAAAACTAACTCCCGCTTTGGTGGCCTGAGTGCTCTTTCTCACCCTAACTATACCGTTCAGGACATTGAACACATCGAGATACACGGGGTTTAATGTCATGTCTGTAATGATTGACGGATTAAAACTAAAAATTCCTTTCTCATTACCAAAGCCCGGTAAAGATATTACACGCCGGGTATATCACCCTGAATTGGATCTTTTTTTCCATTTACCAGTTATAACCGCATCAATGGACATTGAGCGCAACGGCTACAGCTTAAACCTGCATCATTTAGATGTCTTGTACTGGCAACAAATGAAAGGCCAGACCGAGGTTTTTGAGTCTGTTCATAAATTTGAGTCTTTAGAGTCAAACTACTCCGGCCTGGCTTTAAAAGTCGTTCAAAATAAAGATGAACCTTGTGTTTGGCTTTTTGGCTCTCCTGCCAAGTTAATGCAAGGTCATAATGTATTTGGAACGGATAGCCTCAAAGATTGCTATCTGACTTTTCTTAATATACTACATCAGAATTACCCGGTTTTATTTTCATATCTTGATTTAGAAAAATCAGAACTGCTATTTTTAGATGTGACTGCATCAACACGTGTAGGCTCTGAAAGTGAACTAAAACAAGTCCTGGAGTTTTTACGAAACATTCAATCAGGCCATACCCACCAGAACCGTAAAAACTATCAATATACAGTATATTGGGGTTCCAATAATTCAGACCGTAAACAATTAAAAGTATATGCCAAGTTTCAGGAAATTGAACACTCTCTAAGACATTACAAAAAAACCTTAAACCCTGCCCGTTATAAGCGTATTGCACAGGCGCATACAGAAGCTGTTAAAAAATTTGCTAAAAACCTGCTCCGCTTTGAGGCCAGATTAAAAAAGAAATTATTAAAAGATATGGGGTTATCCCTAAAAATTACTGATTTATGCCATAACCAAAAACGAAACCCTGAGTTAATGCTCCAGCTTTGGCACCGGGGTTTTGACGATATTATGCAAGCCTGTAAGGGTATGACCATGAAAATACATAATGACGAGCAAGTGCTCCAAAACTTAAAAGTTGCTTATAGAACAATAACCAAGTCTGGTAAAGAGTCCTACGCTAAAGCGTTAAAGTTATATTCCTTTTATCAGTCTATTAAATCTTTCGGTTATGAGGCGGTTAAATGTCAATATCCGCCTTCAAGTTCTACATTCCACCGATTAAAAAATGATTTGCTGACTGGTGCAGGTATATCACTTGCATTTTTGCAAAACCTCCATGTTCAGCAAAACGCAAAGGTTGTACCTTTGATTAAATACCTTGATATTGACTTTAATAATCAGGTACCAGAGGGATATATGTTGCCAACTTTTGACAACGTAATCCCATTTCAGAAAATAGCATAAAGGAAACAATAAAATGGCAAATGTAGCAGAAGTCCCAAAGCAGGCACCAGTTCAAAATAACCTGAACATGGTTAATTTAAAAGTCCGTATTGAAAGCATGAAGCAAACAAACGGCAATTTTTACACGCTGGTAACTTCCCCGGCTAAAGATGATTTTTCTAAACCATCGCAGTTTATTATTCGTTCTTCCCATAATTTTGGCGCAATTGGTCAGGTTATCCCTATTACTTGTGAACTGTCCGGTTTTGTACGTTCTTATGAATATACAGACAAGCAGGGAATACAACAGCAGGGTATGGAAGGCAAGCAATTTTTAGACTTAGTGAGTTAATCAAATGCGTTGCGTTGCAATAGATATAAATGGCTTTCTTGTTGACGCTAATCAGTCAATAGAAAGCTGCACCGACTTTGTTTTGATGTCTTCATCAGAATGGAGCGAATATCCTACCTTATTAAGCATTTTTGAAATGCCAATACAGGCCGATATTCAATCAGCCTTCATGACCGGGTTTGCAATACCTGTTATTGCATACTTGACAGCATGGGGGTATCAAACCGTAATCAATTTCATTAATGAAAGAGATTATTAATATTAACCTTGTAACTATGGAGTGTATCCAATGGATTTCACTAACATTACGGCAGCAGTTGACGCTACCACAATCGTTGCGGCTCTTACCGCCATAGCTGCTATTAAAATCCTGCCTGGCGTTGCCAAGTGGGGTTATAATCGCGTTATTGGCTGGTTCCGTTAAACGGTAAAAGGG
>WGBH01000206.1 GCA_015494435.1 Thiotrichaceae bacterium
GATTTAGAAGCTCTCAAAACAGGTCTTTTTTTAAATCACCCTGCCAGTAAAAATAGACTCAATTTCCCAATACAGAATAAAAATAAAATCCTAAAAAAACAGACAGATGAAGCTAAAATAGAAAAAGACTGGCTACTTTCATCTTATTCTTATATTTGCCAACAACTATTAGGACATCAAGTTGCAACCATTGAATATCCTGGAGGTTCTTATCGTAACTCTTGTCAATTAATACTAAAAAATGGACAAACTCTTATTGCTACACGCCGTTCTACTCCGATTAGATCACGCTATGAATCCTTAATCCTACAACGCTTAGCAAAACATAATGCCCCTATTCCACAGCATTATGCTTATAATGGATTGGTACTGTTACAAGAAGATATTCAGGGTATACGCTTATCAGAAGCACTTGAGAATGCCACTGAAAAACAGTACGAAAGCTATATGCATTCGGCTTTAAATGCATTATCTGAGATACATCAAATTGCCGATAAAGAAGGTTTAGATCATGCCGTCCCCATTATAGGCTATGGACGTGACTGGCTTATTTCCCTATTAGATAGAACTGCAATTATTGGTAATCATCTTAATATCCCCTGTCCCCCTGTTCCCGTGGCACAAATGTTCGATCTGCTTCTTTTGCTCAAACCCCGTTTTGTAAAATGGGACGCTCGACCCGGCAATGCTATATTATGTGATAATGGCAATATTAAGTGGTTTGACTGGGAACATTGTTGCGCTAGAAATAGAATCGATGATATCGCATGGTTACTCTGTGATGATTCTGTGCCCGATTATCCTGATGCAGAAGATCGCCTAATCGAAGCGCATTTACACGCCTTTGCTGATGAACGAAATATTGATGAAGCCTTTGCTTATCTTAGCGTCTTTGGCGTTCATCATTGCTGTGTACGCCTCGCTAGATTGCTGGATGAAAAAAGAAATCAAACATGGCACGAAGTTGATATAAACCTCAAATACGGTCAATCAGGACTTGCTTTAAAAGAAAGTATCCGTTTGTGTAAGCGCGCATCACGCTGGTCAAGAAAAAATGAAATGACCGCCGTACTAGGAGACTGGTTTTTAGAAATAGCAGAATATTTGAATAAAATTTAGGCATTATTTGTATGGTTTTTCAGATAAACAACTTCCAGATAAAAGGAGTGAAAGCTTCAGCTTTTCAAGCACTAAGATGGAATTTAATAAGTAAATGTATATAGTTACAATACCTTCGCTAAATTTAAATTGTAGGGTCGATAAGTGTAATGCATCCACCGCAACACGTTGATTTTGGTGGATGCGCTATCGCTTATCCCCCCTACAAAGCATGATTGGCAAAAGTATTAAGTGACGAAGTTTCAATTAATGAATTTACCCATATTGTGCTGATTTTTTGTTCTTGATTGGAGTATCTCAAGAAGCGCATCGTTCTTCTACGCAACAATTGAAAGGATTCAAACAGGGACAAAAGGGCAGGTAAGATGGGTAAATTCATTGCTTAGAACTTCCTTACACAACTCCAAAGACTGTGAAAGTATTCTAAAACAGTCTCTGGAAAGCATTTTGTAACTAGAAAAAACCACAATATTTTTTGTATTTTTTTCCACTTCCACATGAGCAAGGGTCATTTCTACCTATTTTTTGAGATATAACTGGTTTTGCTGGATTTAACATTTTTTCCAAATCTGAAATATCTTCTGGTTTATCTGTTTCAAAACCAATGATGTAACTCCAACCATGCTTTTCACATTCCTCTACAACATATCCCGCTTTATCATCTGAATGCACTCGGACAATAATTGGTCTTTTTTTAGATCCTAATTTAGCCATTCTCCCTCCATTTTAAAATCATCATTTTTAGCATAAATACTAAAAATCCACTACATCTTCTTTTAGCCAAACAGTACATGCAACTTTATAGGTAAGGCGCTTATAGGTAAGGACTAAACTTCCATTGGAGCATAATATTGACGTATGACATACAAGCCTGCCAAAACTAATAATAATCCAGCAAAAACTTCAAAAAATCTTTGATGCTTAGAAAGTACTTTAAAGTTCTCCAACCAACCCATGCTAAAGGCGCCAAGAGCAACTGGAATACTGCGACCAAGAGCAAAAGCAAACAACAATGCGCCACCAAAAGAAACTGAACCTATCGCAGCACTTGCTGTTAATGTCACCATTAATGCGGGGGTACAGAAAGGACAAATTGCAATTGAAAAAGGAATACCTAATAAAAAAGCGCCCCATAAACTACTCACTTTATGAGCTTTCATACCAAACCAAGGCAAGCGAATTTTAACTAGTCCTGACCACATTAAACCCATCATGATTAATATTGATCCAATCACCCAATCCCATTCTCTTCCCATCACTTTTTGCACCCACTCACCACCAAAAGCAGCGACAATGCCCAATACAATATGCGTAGTCATTAAGCCCACGATAAAAGCAGCAGCAAGGGTTAAACCTTTTCTTTTATCATGCGATTTACTCACATAAGCGAGCATCACAGGCACAGAGGCAAAAGAAACTGGATTAAAACTAAAAACGAAGCCAGCAATAAAAGCAATAATAATTCCACTCCAACTGGCTGTTTGTAACGTTTGCTCTAATAAATCAGCATGACTACGCAGTACGGGCATTAAAAGATACACCGCAAGACCCAACAGTAACACCGCAGTGATATAAGGACTTGTAGTTGCTGCCTGACTTAATAAGTGTTTTGTTTTCTCATTAACACCCTTAAAAACGGTTATTAGCATTGGCAAAGTAAAGCCAAAAGCAAATAGAACCCCAGCAATAACAGCACTAGCAAGCGAGCCTAGCGTCACTGCGATACCTGTAATCACAATAATTAAAGGCAATGTGCAAGCGGGTAATGTCAGACCTAATTGAAGTGACATGGGAATACTTTTCAAGGGTATTAATTTGTAGAACGCTAAGTGAGGCACAGGAATATAAACAAGGCGTGAGACTAAATATACAGAAGCCATAACAGTTAGGATAATACTAGGGGTGAATTTTCCCCACTGTGGTATATCAAATAAGAAAACGGCAATCGAAAACAGCAATATAAGCAAAAAAGTACGACTTAACCAGAGTATCAGCAGTTGCTGTTTACGTTCTAGGGATTGATTTAATCTAATCGAATAAAGCGTATGCGTTGCAATAGTACAAGGTTCAAAAAAGGCCAACAAACCCAATGATATTGCTGTCATCAATAACAGTGTTAACATCCGTTGCTACCTTTTAATTGATTGATCAACTCTTCACGCAAACGCTTTGCTGAAGGCAGGCTTTTAAAAACCAATTCTCCATTAATGGCAATGGAAGGGGTGGATAAAACACCTAACTCAACCGCATAATCAATATCCTCAAGAATATTCACATCACGCCAATTAATTTTTTCTTTACCCAATTCTTCAACAAGTTTGCGTAGTACATTTTTAGCATGTCCACATTTACCACATCCTGGAGAAGAAAAAACATCAACATTAATCATACTCATCATTACAATCCTTAAATTTTGATATTAATATCATACAACCTATAGTTACTATAGGTTCAAGCAAATTTTGGATGCAATGAATGAATAATAATCACTATTCGATAGGCCAATTGGCAAAAAAAGCAGGCTGTAAGGTAGAAACAGTCCATTATTATGAAAAAATAGCTCTAATGCCAGAACCGCCCCGTAGTAATGGTGGACATCGTCTTTATAATATGAGTCATATAAAACGACTAAACTATATCCGTCGTAGTCGAGAGCTAGGTTTTAGCATTGAACAGATTAGAAATCTTCTTAAATTTATAGACGAACCTGACCATTGTTGCGGGGAAATTAAATCAATTGCATTACTTCAAGCTCATGAGATAATGCAGAAAATTAATGATTTGGAAAAATTAAAAGAAGCCTTAAACAAAATGATTACTGCTTGTAAAGGCGATGATATGACGATTGATAATTGCCCAATTTTTGATGCTCTGTATAAAAATTAGAAAGAATACTTTCACAGCCTCGCTAAGGAAGTTCCAAGCAATGAATTTACCAAGCTTACTTGCCCTTTTGTCCCTGCTTGAATCCTCTCAATCGTTGCGTAGAGCGACTATGCGCCTCTTGAAATGCTCCAATCAGGAGCAAAAAATCAGCGCAATAGGGGTAAATTCATTACTTGAAACTTCCTAACGCGGGGGACGAAAAAAATACTTCTGCTGAACGGATTCCCCCCTCATACCTTTTAATTAACGCATTATACGCATTATAAATTAAATTTATCCACATAAAACTGTTATAATTATTAGCACTCCAACAGCATAGATTTGATCTTGGAGTGCTAGGAAACGTACACATATATTACAAACCGCAAAATTAGAGATACTCTAAAATGCAAATAGCTGAAGAAAAACTAACATTTTATTACAATGATAATAACCTAAAAATGCCTTCTTATCACATCATTAAAGCTGCCTTAAAAGAAAGAGGGGACTATTTAGTGGAGTTTTATAATGAGTTTTTAATTGATATTTATGTATTGCTCGACAAGCCAGACTCTAAGTATATTGCTATTGATTGGGATAACACCGTCAGCGCAGATAGAACCTTCTTTATTGATCTTATTCAACGCTTCCAAAAGGCTGACTATATCCCCTTTATCTGTACCTTGCGTTCACCAGATAAGGGTAACGTTGTTGAAATACGCTCTTTATTAGAAGAAACTAATATTGGCATTTATCTTACCGATGGCTGTGATAAACGTGGCTATATGCGAGATTGTGGAATTAATGTACATTTATGGATTGATGACTTCTACCCTGGTATTTGCCGAGAGGCCTGCTCTCTTCTAATAGAAAATGGGATTGAATAGACATTATCAGTACAAGAAACACCTCAAGTAATATTCTCCGACAAAAAAACCTACAAATATCTATAAAAT
>WGBH01000207.1 GCA_015494435.1 Thiotrichaceae bacterium
ATGCAGGTCAAACATGGCGTTTTCAAGTACGTTTAAAGCAACCAAATGGCTTTCTCAATCAAGGAGGGCTTGATTATGAAAAATGGCTTTTTATTCATAGAATTAAAGCAACGGGTTATATTCGACGCTCTGCTCAAAATCATTTATTAGCCCCTGCTGCTTGGATTTCAATTGCTTATCAACGGCAACAATTATCTACAAAAATCAAACAATCCTTAGAAAGTCATGGAGTGAATAAAGAGAATAAGGCAACTGCGATTATTCTAGCGCTTGGAGTTGCTAATCGTAATGAGATTAGCTCCCAGCAATGGAGATTATTTCAACAAACAGGGACGAGTCATTTAATTGCGATTTCAGGTTTGCATATTGGCGTTGTTGCAGGCTTTGGCTATTTATTAATAGCCGTAATCTGGTGGCTCTTTCCCTCGCTTTATCAGCAAATCCCTGTGCGTATTGCAGGTGCTTTTTTGGCAATTGCTTTGGCTAGTTTGTATGCCATATTAGCAGGTTTTACCTTGCCGACTCAGCGTAGCCTTATAATGGTGGCAGGTATTGTGATTGCGCTGGTGCAACGTCAACAAGTGCGAAGCGTTAGTATTCTTTCTCTTGCTATTATTTTAGTGTTACTTATTGATCCTCTAGCCCCACTTAGTGCTAGTTTTTGGCTGTCTTTTACTGCGGTTATTTTGATTTTACTCTATGCTAATAAACAGCTTAAAAAACCACGCTTTTCCCTTCTCTGGCTACAATTAATGCTCTCTTTTGCTATGTTTCCAGTGACTATTTTTTTCTTTGGTGGTGCGTCTGTTATTGCACCAATTGCAAATTTAATCGCTATTCCATGGGTTACACTGATTGTTGTCCCTCTAATTTTATTGGCAATGCTATTATTTTTGATCGCACCTGCATTGAGTGCTTATTTATTACAATTTGTCTCCCTTAATATTGAATACCTAAGCCGTGTACTGAAATGGCTAGATAGTTTTGCCCTTACAAGCTTTAATTTTCATAGTTTACCAACCTCTTTACTGCTAGTGATGATGTTGGGTTTATTATTTTTATTTTTACCCAAGGGCTTTCCTGCAAAGTGGTTGGGATTCTTATTATTAATCCCTGTGTTTAGCTATCAGCCACAACGCGTAGAGCAGGGGGCGTTTAAATACAGTTTATTAGATGTCGGACAGGGATTAGCTTCGTTAATAGAAACCCAACATCACCGCTTGATTTATGACACTGGTCCAAGAAGCAGTTATCGTTTTGATACAGGAAAATTAGTGGTACTACCCTTTTTAGCATCCAAAGGGATTAGTCATGTAGATAAAATGGTGCTATCGCATCTGGATATTGATCATTATGGCGGAACATTAGCAGTCTTAAAACAAGTAAGCGTTAGCGAAATAATCAGCAGTAATACCGATTTTTTAAAAAAACGTACTATAACAGCCTGTCAAGCAGGGCAAAAATGGCAATGGGATCAGGTTAATTTTGAATTTTTACACCCCGATACTCAAGGTAATTTTTCAGGGGCGAATGTCTCAGATAACAACCGCTCCTGCGTACTGCGTATCTCTAATCAACATCATAGTTTATTGCTCACAGCGGATATTGAAAAGAAAGTTGAGAAATTCTTGCTAACAACACAGGTGGATAAATTAAAATCCGAAGTGCTATTAATTCCCCATCACGGCAGTAAAACCTCATCATCGATTAATTTTATAGCGACCGTTAATCCTTCACTGGCTTTAAACTCATCAGGTTATCGTAATAGATACAAACACCCTGCTAAAAAAATCATGCAACGCTATCAAGCAATGCAGATTCCCGTTATTGATAGCGTCAATAAAGGGGAGATAACGCTCTTATTTCCTGCGGATAATAAAGCTTTTGTGCTTACATCCTACCGTGATGAAAATTTAAGGTTTTGGCATAGAAAGTAAGAAATAACGATAAGCTAAGTGATTGCCAGAGGGGCTGTATTTAAAAGTTTACGCTGGTTCTTAAATTTATTTGTGAACGCAGGATGAGGAATTTATTCCCGTAGCAAATTTATCCTATTTTCCTGTGCTTGAATTACAAGTTGAGCTTATTGATTAGCCGATTTTTTTGTGCTTTTTTTCTTGTTAGGCTCTGTATTATTTTTTTCTTTTGTCATTGTCGTTGGTAATAATTGTTCTCGAATGCCTTTTTCAATGGTGTCTGCAATCTCCGGGTGATCTTTTAGAAAATGACGTACATTTTCTTTACCCTGTCCAATTTTTGTATCGTTATAACGATACCAAGCGCCAGCTTTATGAATAAAACCGAGTTGTACGCCTAAGTCAATAATCTCACCTTGATGTGAAATGCCTTCGCCATAGATTATTTCAAACTCAGCTTGCTTAAAAGGAGGGGCCATTTTATTTTTAACCACTTTGATGCGAGTTGCGTTACCGACAATTTCATCGCCTTTTTTAATGGCACTAATACGACGAATATCAAGACGCACAGAAGAGTAAAATTTAAGTGCATTGCCGCCTGTTGTGGTTTCGGGACTACCAAACATCACGCCAATTTTCATCCTAATTTGATTGATAAAAACGACCATTGTATTGGAGCGTTTAATATTAGCGGTCAATTTACGTAAGGCTTGAGACATTAAGCGCGCG
Source organism: Thiotrichaceae bacterium (assembly GCA_015494435.1). Lineage (GTDB taxonomy): Bacteria > Pseudomonadota > Gammaproteobacteria > Thiotrichales > Thiotrichaceae > JAGLBW01. The sequence goes on from WGBH01000207.1 coordinate 2,646, forward strand.
TGAAGTCCCATATGTGAGTCTCCCATACCGCCTTCTATCTCAGCTCTGGGTGTTAATGCGGCTACGGAGTCAATTACGACTATATCAATTCCACCTGAACGCACTAACATATCAGTGATTTCTAATGCCTGTTCACCCGTATCAGGTTGTGATAGTAATAAATCATCAATAGTAACCCCTAGTTTTTCAGCATAGCTTGGGTCTAGTGCATGTTCGGCATCAATAAATGCGGCAGTTCCCCCTGTTTTTTGGCATTGTGCAATAATATGCAATGTCATGGTGGTTTTACCTGAAGATTCTGGGCCGTAAATCTCAATCACACGCCCTCTCGGTAAACCACCAATACCTAATGCAATATCTAAATTAAGCGAGCCTGTTGAAATAGTTTCAATATCTTTTGCGGCTGCATCACCCATTCGCATGACAGCGCCTTTACCAAACTGATGTTCAATTTGCCCTAAAGCGGTCGCTAGTGCTTTTTTTCTATTTTCATCCACGCGATGTCACCTAATAATAAATTTAAGGATAGATTGTCCTAAGGAGCTTTGAAGTTCTTCAAAAGGCTATAAAAATTAATGTAAGATTTTATTATGGACTGCGTATTAGATAAAAGAATTCTAAGATAGAACGTCTAGAAATGGGATTGTATTGACAAAAGGCGGATTATGATTTTTTTATAAGTGAATACCCTTAAATACTCATCAGAAGCGATGAGTATTAGGTAGCTAGAAAGAGGGACTAATACTGATTGAGAGCGGTTATAAATGAATTTGTTTAATGACACCTTCCAAGCTATGAATAACGGCTTGACGGCGTATTGAATCACGATCTCCTTCATAATACATGGTTTCAGCAACAGGGACATCACCACGAATCATCCAAGCAAAACAGACAGTTCCAACAGGCTTGTTTTCAGTACCGCCTGTAGGGCCAGCGATACCACTAACAGCCAATGACATGCTGGCGGTGGATAGTTCTAATGCGCCTTTTGCCATTTCTTTAACAATTTCTCGACTTACAGCGCCATGCAGTAGTAATGTTTCTTCTCTTACCCCTAACATCTCGTTTTTGGATTGATTGCTGTAGGTGACAAAGCCTCGATCAAAATAGATAGAGCTACCGGGTACATCGGTAAGCACCTTCGCAACCCATCCACCAGTACAAGATTCAGCAGTGGCTAAATCCATTTCAACACTGCTTAACACTTCTGCAACAGTCTTCACTAATTCACATAGTTCTTCATCTTTTTTATGCATGGTGGCCTATTCTGTTAATTTTGGGTTAAATGTCTTTAAATAATAACACCTATAGGGACAAAAGGTTCAATAAATTAGTATAGAAAATACCTATGAGTGCTAATTAATTACTCCGTTTGGTTTTAATGTAGCTGATCTAATCTTAAATGCCTTGTTTTCCCTTTGGTAGAAAGGATGGTTCACAATTATACTTTTGCAATGAGTATTGTGTTTGGAGCGCTCTTTAATCATTCTTGTTTTTTGCTACATTTGACTCATTGTAAAATAATTATTGAAGTATGATAATACATAGATTCTTAATAAACTAGTATAATAAACAAACAAAGGAAATTTATGAATTCTGTAGAAATTGGTCAAAAGGTTTCTAGCTTTTCAGCAAAAGCAACTTCTGACAGTCTCTTTAATCTTGCTGATTATAAAGGTAAGTCCCATTTAGTTGTCTATTTTTATCCAAAAGATAGTACGCCTGGATGTACTACTGAAGGGCAAAATTTTCGTGATTTGTACGCAGAATTTCAAGCCTTAGAGACTGAAATAATTGGCGTGTCTCGTGACAGTATGAAACGTCATGAGAATTTTAAGAAAAAACAAGCATTTCCATTTGAATTAATCGCCGATGAAAAGGGTGATGTGTGTCAATTATTTGGTGTTTGGCAGTCGAAAAAATTATTTGGTAAAGAATACAAGGGAATTGTACGCAGTACCTTTTTAATTGATAAACAAGGAATATTACGAAATCAATGGTTAAATGTACGAGTGAAAGGTCATGTGAATGAGGTTTTAGAGGCAGTAAAGGCATTGTAATTTATTATTGTGAGAGGGAAATTTAATGATAGTACAAGTGATAGGACAAACTGAGATACGTCTTTCGCGTTTTGATCTTGATGGTCTCGACATTGTTTTAGAAAATAAAATGATGCGTTTAAGTGCATTAGCGATGTTTGTGACTTCCTTAGGGCGTTGTACTTTTGCGGTTTTAGATCATTATGCTTTACGCATGGATGTGGAAATTGAAAATATTGTCACTAAAATGACATGGGAATTTTCTAGTAATCCTACTCGTTTTAAGGTGATTAATATGGATATTTACTGGCCTGAATTACCTGAAAAACGTTTAAAATCAGTACAACGCGCCTCTCATAAATGTACTATTCATCGTACGATTAGTGATTGTGTAAAGATTAATACACGTGTATTTAATCATGCTGAAAATAATACAGGATAATAGTAAGGCATTGTATGCAGGAGTGGATTTTGGCACTTCAGGTTGTCGGTTGGTATTAATTAATGCACAAAAATTGCAAGTGTATAGCCAGCAATTACATTATTCTGATCCTGATAAACAATCTCCTTTAATCTGGTGGAGCGTATTATCAGAGTTATTAGTTTCTTGCCCACTTGCCTTAAAAAAAAGATTAAAAAGCATTGCGGTTGATGGTACTTCAGGAACGTTGCTACTGACCGATCAGCAGGGTGAGCCTAGTTCTATTGCCCTAATGTATAATGATGCCCGTGCTAGAGCAGAAGCGCGTCAGATTGCACAGGTAGCTCCAGCGGAAAGTGGTGCTCAAGGTGCAAGTAGTAGCTTAGCGCGTTTAATATGGTTATTAAAAAATTATTCTCATACCTCGCATAGTCATGTATTACATCAAGCCGATTGGATTATGGGTAAATTATCAGGGTGCTTTGGGCTTAGTGATGAAAATAATAGTTTAAAGTTAGGCTATGACGTTATCAAACAGCAATGGCCGGATTGGTTTGCACAACTCTCTATTCCATATTCTTTGCTACCTAAGGTTTATCCGCCTGCAACACACATAGCAAGCATTGATCCACTTGTGGCTAAGTTATTTAATATGCCGTTAAATCTAGCGATAATAACAGGAACAACGGATAGTATTGCGGCTTTTATTGCCACAGGAGCGAATAAAATAGGTGAGGCAGTAAGCTCTTTAGGTAGTACTTTGGCGATTAAATTTATTTCAGATGTGCCAATTTTTTCTCCAAAATATGGGGTTTATAGCCATCATTTCGGTGATCATTGGTTAGTGGGTGGAGCATCGAATAGTGGTGGTGCGGTCTTATTAAAATATTTTACAGCAGAAAAACTCAATGCAATGACTCCTTTTTTAAATCCTAAACAATCAACAGGATTGGATTATTATCCTTTAATGAAGACAGGTGAGCGTTTTCCTTTTGCTGATCCGAAAAAAAATCCCATATTAGACCCCCGACCTGATAATGATATTTCTTATTTTCAGGCAATGCTTGAAGGAATTGCTAACATTGAAGCACAAGCCTATCAGCGTTTATCTGAATTGGGAGTGACCAAATTAACGGCTGTGTATA
>WGBH01000208.1 GCA_015494435.1 Thiotrichaceae bacterium
ACATTTTTTAACCACGAAAAATTAACAAATATTCAAAGTCAATCAATGACAAAAGGCAAAAAGATTATTATTTGCACACTCATTATTAAAGAGGTTATTTGCCTTTTTAACTACTAAAGTATAGTTCTAAGTATTCGAAACTTCATTAATTAGCAGATGAAAAGATGAAAAGGCGAGAAAATACATTTATTAGTAGTATAAACAGGGTGTGATTAAAAGTGCGAGGATTCATAAAAAATACTATTTTCAAATAGTTTTAATCAAAGAGTTAGCAGTCAATATTTTACTAAATTTCAGAGAATTTTAGATTTCCTCGCAGTTTGAATCACACCCGTATGAACAATGCCCAAATTTAGGAGTTTCTTTATTCCCCACATTGCGCTTGCATTAAAGCAATATAATCATCAAGACCTTGTCCTGCTTGCTCATTAAATGTTTGTTCTAAAATTTGTAATTTTTCGATGCGGTCTAAACGAAAATTCCGAAAATCATTGCGTAAGCTACACCATGCTGTCAGCGTCCATACATTTCCCCAGAAGAATAGACCCAGTGGTTTAAGTTTGCGCTGACTAGCAGTGTTATCGGCACGTTTATAGTCTATTTGTAAATAGTTGAATTTGGCAATCGCATTTCTACAAGCATCTAATGTCGTTTTAAGGTCTTCACGATCACCAAAACGTAAGGCAAATAATTTGCTGTCGTCAATATGCTCACGTAATTCACTCGGGATAACTGCTTGGATTTTATCAAGCACTGACTGGGCGCTACTGCCTAGTTCTGAACCACCCCATGCTTTTAGAATACGCACGCCAAGCACTAAGGCTTCAAGCTCATTGGCATTAAACATAATTGGGGGAATATCAAGAGAATAGCGAAGATGATAACCAACACCTGCTTCTCCCTCAATAGGAACACCTGAAAGACTTAAATCTTGAATATCACGATAAATAGTACGCGGGGAAACCTCTAGCCTCTGAGCTAAATCATGCGCCGTCACCAGTCGCTTATTCCTTAAAATTTGAACTATCTGGAATAAACGATCAGCACGGCGCATGATATTTTCTCTAATTGAGTCTGTTTTTTAGATCGAATTATTTAACGGCAAAGGAGCTGAATAAAGTCCAATCCGATTACCTTCACTATCAGAAAATTGAGCAAAATAACCACATTTCCCCTCATTAATAGGCGTTTTAGGGCAAAGAATCTCACTCCCATTTTGTACTGCTTTCTCTAGTGGTACGCTCAAATCATCACCGCCATTTAGATAGATAACGGCACCTGTTTTAGTTGGCTCATAACCCTCAGCCTGTACTAACATGCCACCCACTGCGGGGTCTTCATGATCAAAAATAGCCATTTGGAAACCATTTATTTCGTCATCTTTAAAACCTGTTTCCATCACTGCACTATAAAATGCTTTAGCACGCTGCATATCCGTAACGGGAATCTCAAACCATGTAACAATATTTTTCATAAGTAATACTCCTTCGTTTTTAGTGTTATTTAATTGTCAGAAGTAGCTTAACCCAGCACTACTGACAGCATTATGTCAGTAGTGTTTATTTAATAGGGTATAAATTTTAACTAATCAATGTTCCCACGCCACTATTGGTTAATAATTCAAGTAAAACAGCATGTTCGACACGACCGTCGATAATACAGGCAGAACCACTTCCTGCTTCTACTGCATCTAATGCACAGTCTATTTTAGGAATCATTCCACCTTGAATAGTGCCATTTTGTTTCAGTTCTTGAATAAGGGCTTTATTTAAACCTGTTAGCAAATACCCTTCTTTATCTAACACGCCGGGTGTGTTTGTGAGTAATAATAATTTATCCGCTTTTAATATCGCAGCCATTTCACCTGCAACACTATCCGCATTGATATTATAAGAAGTACCGCGCTCTCCCGCCCCCACTGGTGCTATAACAGGTATAAAATCTTTATTCACCAACATTTCAAGAATAGAAGGATCAATGCTTTCTACTTTACCCACATGCCCAAGGTCAATAATTTCAGAAGGTTGATTTTGTTGCTTTTTCTTAGTCAAAACAAGTTTAGTCGCGCGGATAAGATTACCATCTTTCCCCGTCAAACCAATCGCACGTCCACCTGCATGATTAATCATACTAACAATGTTTTTATTCACCAGCCCACCTAGCACCATTTGCACAATATCCATTGTTTCTGTATCCGTTACCCGCATCCCCTCAATAAAGTGACTTTCTTTACCAATTTGTTGCAGTAAATTACCAATTTGTGGACCACCACCGTGAACAACAATAGGGTTAATACCTACTTGCTTGAGTAAAACAATATCACGCGCAAAACTTTGTTTTAATTTTTCATCCGTCATCGCATTGCCACCGTATTTTATAACAATCGTTCTGCCAGAATAACGCTGGATATAAGGAAGTGCTTCGGTGAGGATATGGGCGATATTTGCCACAGTTGCATTGTTCATAAATAACGATCTCATAACATGAAAATTTTGAAATCGCTACTATAGCAAATCTCCTAATCAATAGAGATGCCTTAATTAGAGATACCCTAAACGTAAAAAACGACAGCTCCCTCACAGAAAAGCTGTCGTAAAAGGTGGTTTCAACCACTCTTATTTGTCATTTTTCAATACAACTAAAACGCCACCAACATCTTAGCTCTATCTACTTCTAAATGACATCCCTCACCAACTTCTGTTAGTATTTTTATAATAACCTCCCATCTCCTCTGGATATTTTTGTTTTAATTTAAGCACATCAGCACAATCAATATACTAGTACAGTGAATGCTCCGTTCGAGCAATAATTTGTAAGAACTTGCCGTTTGCTGTGATAGCTACTTTATAAGTTTAAGATTGCTCATTCTGTGATGTATTCACACTTTTATTGCTAATTTTTTAGCTAAGCATATTTTTTGAGCTTGGAATATATCCACCATCCCATGATTTTGCATAGATCAGAGATTTTAGGACTTTGATCTTTATTAGCAAATAGCAATCATTGATTTATGCCTACAATCTTTTTTGATATACAAACTCGGTTGCTAAACAAATGAAAAATTGGAATTCAGAAAATTTAACCCGCATAAGAAAGGCCTTACTTTGGGTTTATTCAAAGCCTGATGGCCTTATTGCAAATCAAAGTGATGGCATTGAAAATCTTATTGTTATTAAAGATAAAAATATTATTTCTTTGCATTTTATGGATACCAAAGTATTACAAATTAAAACTAAAGTCAGTGATACCATGTCCAGCATTGATATTACTAAACCCTTGCATTTATTAGCCAAATATACTCAAGTTATGATGCTGAGCCTCGTCTTTAAACCACAACCTAAAAAACTCTATATGCTAGGTTTTGGCGGGGGGCGTATGCCAATGATCTTTCATCATTATTTTCCAGCATTAACGATAGAAGCATCAGAAGTCAGCAAAGGTGTATTGCAACTGTCTCAAATCTGCTTTGGGATTATCCCTGATAAAAGAATGACAATCAGCCTACAAGATGGGCGAGAACATCTTGCAACTTTCCCAGAAAAACATTTTGATATTATTCTTCTCGATAGCTTCTCTGGCGTAGGCGAACACCCTAATAATTTATCCACCTTAGAATTTTACCAACTTTGTCAATCACGCTTAAGCGATGACGGTGTTATCGTTACAAATTTAGTTGATAACAACCCTTACTTCAAACAAAAAGTTGCCACCTTCTGCACAGCTTTTAAATTCAGTTATCAATATAAATCGCAAGGAACTTATATCTTTTTTGGATCTAATATCGATAATTTTAGCAC
>WGBH01000209.1 GCA_015494435.1 Thiotrichaceae bacterium
TTACCCACCGCGTAGGTGGTTTAGAAAATGAATATAGGTTCGCTTAACAGTGATATAGAATTACCCACCGCGTAGGTGGTTTAGAAAGAGCATTTCGCACGTTTGAACGACTTGGCAAGATTACCCACCGCGTAGGTGGTTTAGAAATAACGATAAAATGTCGGTACACCATTCTACATATTACCCACCGCATAGGTGGTTTAGAAATTAGCCGTAGCACGCCTATCTTCTAGTTCACTATTACCCACCGCGTAGGTGGTTTAGAAAAGAACAAAAGCTTGCTATCGGCTGTACATCAGATTACCCACCGCGTAGGTCACTGCCTAAATAGACAAACCACAAAACAACACACCATAAAATAATAATAATCATACCTATCCCTATAGAAAATGAGGTTAGCTCATATTGCATCCAATCAATAAGAGAATAATGAGAAGGATTGTAGGTTAAAAAAATCAATACAAACAAATAAATAAAGCGTATACCAAAGGCCTTCATTCCAAATGAATTTCGTTTTGTCATAAATTAGTTACTCGTCAATTCTTCTGATGCTTTTTTTAGTTTTTGCCACCACAACGAGGCTGTACCTGCCACTGTATTCTTAGAAAGAAGATGATTTGAATTAACAACGCTTGATAGTACAGACATGGTCTTGCCATCGACGCTTGCAGGGTTTATAAGCAGTGTGGTTTCAGTCACTAAGGTATGTACTGACTTTTGTTTTCCATCAACTTTTTGTTTTTTACCCATCAATACATTCCATGCATTGGTAATGCGATCATTGCCTGATTTTTTTTGTAAGTGGATATCCACTTCTCGATAAATGGGCTGATTAGAAAAACTAAGCTGAGTCAATTGCGGCGAAGAAATATCAAGAAAGACATACTTTCCATTTGAGTTCAAAACATCTTGAATTCGCTCATGCTTTAGATCAGGCATTTGCACAAACATCACAGCATCTAATTTATCACCTAACTGATAATAAGCAACATTTGGAGGAATATTATTTAACGAAATAAGTTTCACATAACCTGCTTCAATATTCTTCTTCAAGCTCGGAAGACTATTCACCATTGTTTGGGTCATGGTTAAATAAGAACCGCTAAGGCTATCACCTGCCACCCCAATCACTAAAGGGCGTTTAGGGACTGAGTTTTCAGAATACTCTTTGACAAATGAATTAAAAGTTACTTTAGCTCCATTCAAAGCAACCATCCAAATAGCCTCTGGGGTTAAACTCCCTAAAGCAATGTAATTATGCGCCTCGGGATTATCCCCTTGAGTCGCTAATCCATACAAAGCATCCTTCTGCATTAAACCCGCTGTTACCTCTCCTTTTGCAACACGCTCAAAATTTTGCCCCGATCCAGTACTTGTTTTACAAACCGCTTCAATTCTTTTTGCTTGTAAAGCTTTTGCGAGTGAGGGGCATATCACACGCGTATATAAACCATCTTCTGTACTTGCTGAAATAGTGATTGGATTTGCAGCCGCAATAGAAACACTTAAACCACTCGCAATAACTAATAGAACAACCTTGTTCATTTTTAACTCCCTAAATATTAATTCAAAAAAATAAAGAACCCATTTGATTTGCTAATTTATTATTTTCGCAATATCTCAAGGTTCTACTGTCTATAACGGAAGCAAAATAGAAAAGTTTGAAAAAATTTTAAAAAATTAAAAAAGGTAAAAAAATAAAGGAAAAGAAGTCGGCAATTATCTTGTGTTATGATCCTTTGAGGTAGTCTCAAATATTTTCAAATCAGGATGTTACAATGAACAAACTCCCCTTTATATTTCTTCTTCCTTTTATTCTGCTAAGTGCCTGTCAAGGTGATAAAACAGCAGAAAAGGCAACTGAAACAGCGTCAACAGTAGTCGCAATAGAAGCATCACCAAAAATTGAAGAAAAAATCATTGCTAAAACGACAGAATCCAAAGCTTCCACCCCTGTCGCTGAAAAAAAGACCGAAGATGAGCAAAGCTCTGGTGCTGCATTACATCAAAAAAATTGTGCTAGATGTCACGGTAAGGACTATTATCCTAAAGCCGATAGTAAGATGGACTCTTATCAACGCTTGCACAAAATGGTGGGGATGTGTGATGCACAATTAGGAACAGAATTATTCCCTGAAGAATTACAAAGTATTACTGATTATTTAAATGACTCATTTTATAAATTCAAAAAATAAATAAATTTAATACCTTCAATTACATTCATTTTATCACTTCATCTTTCAGCAATTGGATACTTAACGCTATTATCATGTATCCTAGGCATCGTTTTGATAATTGGAATAGGAAGTTAGTGATGAGAAAAGGAATTATCCTCGCGGGAGGAAGTGGCACACGGTTACATCCATTAACACAGGTGGTCAGTAAACAGCTCATGCCTGTTTATGATAAGCCGATGATTTACTATCCTTTAACGGTACTGATGCTGTCTGGCATTAAAGACATCCTTATTATCACCACCCCCCACGATAGCCCTCAGTTTCAAAATCTATTAGGGGATGGTTCAAAATGGGGATTAAATATTCAGTACACTATCCAGCCTGAGCCAGAGGGCTTAGCACAAGCCTTTATTCTTGGACGTGATTTTGTAGGTCATGATTCTGTCACTTTAATTCTTGGCGATAATATTTACTATGGCGAAGGATTATCTGAACGCTTACAATGCGTTGCTAAACAGGAACTTGGAGCAACTGTCTTTGGTTATTATGTCAATGATCCTGAGCGTTACGGTGTGGTTGAATTTGACTCAGATGGAAAAGCATTAAGTCTTGAAGAAAAGCCATTACAGCCTAAATCCCATTATGCCGTAACAGGTTTGTATTTTTATGACAATCATGTGCTGGATATTGCTAAAGAAATTAAACCATCGCCACGCGGTGAGTTAGAAATTACCGATGTGAATAAAGTCTATCTGCAACAAGGGCATCTTGAAGTCGAGATGTTAAAACGCGGTACAGCTTGGCTTGATACTGGCACACATTCAGCTTTATTAGATGCCGCCAATTATATACGTATTATTGAAGATCGTCAGGGGCTTAAAATTGCTAGCCCAGAAGAAGTTGCATGGCAGATGGGCTATATCAGCACCGAGCAATTACTCACATTAGCGGAGCCACTCAAGAAAAGTGGATACGGTCAATATTTAATCAACTTAGTAAGATGAGAATAGATTATGCAATGTAGAATTTGCAATAATAGTGAGAACAATCACTTTCACCAAGCAACGGAAATGATGCTAGGTATTGGTGATCAACATGACTACCTAGAATGTAATGCGTGTGGCTGTCTGCAAATTGTCAATGTGCCTGAAAATTTGCCTAGTTATTACCCTGACGAAGATTATTATTCTTATAATGAGATTCAATCTCCAACAGGACTCAAGCGATTTTTAGTAACTAAGCGTGATCTCTATGCCGCCACAGGAAAATGTTTTATAGGAAGAATGATTCATTCCTTTTTACCCCACAGTAAAATTCATACACTGCAAAAAACAGGCATCACAACGGATTCACATATTTTGGATGTAGGTTGTGGTGCGGGACATTTATTACACTCATTACAAGCAACAGGGTTTAAAAATTTACTCGGCATTGATCCTTTTAATGCTGAAGAAATACAGTATAACAATGGGTTGAAAATTGAGAAAAAATCCATTCATGAAATGCAACAAGGTGACTGGGACTTAATTATGTTCCATCATTCTTTTGAGCATGTTTTTGATCAGCAACAAACATTGGCAAAAGCATTTGAGCTACTAAAACCAAATGGAGTCTGTTTAATTCGAGTGCCGACCTCTTCCTCATGGGCGTGGGAATATTATGGAATTAATTGGGTACAGCTTGATGCGCCCCGTCATTTATTTCTGCACTCAATTGATAGTATGAAGTTACTGGCTGAGAAGGTTAATTTGCAGATGGAAGACGTTGTTTATGATTCCTTTGCCTTTCAGTTTTGGGGTAGCGAGCAATATAAACAGGGGGTCACTCTCAATGATCAGACCTCTTATGCAGTCAATCCAGATCAATCTGCTTTTTCACAACAAGATATTACAGAATTTGAGAAACGCAGTCATAAGCTCAACAAACAACATCAAGGTGATCAGGCCGCTTTTTATCTTAGGAAGCCCGCTTAAATGAGAAAAAAAACGAAAATACTTGCGATATCCTCCCCTGGTGGACATTGGATACAACTTAATAAGATTTGCAATCAACTTGAAGATCGCTTTGATGTGGTTTATGCAACACCAGGAGCGCAGTATAAATCCTCCACACAACAAGCAAAGAGAAAAGTCTATGCTATTACGGATGCCAGTGCCGACAGTAAATTAAATCTTATTCCTGTCACCTTACAACTATTATCTATTTTAATACGCGAACGTCCTAATACCATTATATCCACAGGCGCAGCACCCGGCGTTATGGCAGTGCTACTTTGTAAATTTCTGCCTATTAAAACGATTTGGATTGACAGTATTGCCAATGTCAAAGTCTTATCACGTTCAGGAAAAATGGTAAAAAAACATGCCAATCTTGTCATTACACAATGGGAAGAGTTAAGTGATGAAAAAACCATCTTTTACCGAGGCTCTGTCTTATGATTTTCGTTGCTGTAGGAACACAGTTTCCCTTTGATCGTTTAATTGAGAATATGGATCAATGGGCGGCTGATTATGATGAAGAAGTGATTGCCCAAATAGCCGATGGCGAGTATCTTCCGAAAAATATTAACTGGCAACGATTTTTAGATCCTGAGCAATATAATAATAATATCAAACAAGCATCCGTGTTTGTCTCTCATGCTGGCATGGGAAATATTATTAGCGCACGTCAACATAACACCCCCATTATTGTTATGAATCGACAATTTGAATTAGGCGAACACCGTAATAATCATCAAGCAGATGGCATTAAATGGATGGCTGAATTATCAGGGGTCTATGCAGCACCAACACAGGCTGAATTATATACGTTATTATCTAATACCAAAGCATTACAAATTTCATCATCAACAGAAAATAAAAAATTAGATCAATTAGTTGGCTTTTTAGGTGACTATATCCAAACAGGATCAATAAACTAGTATGAGCCTGTTACAAAAAGTATTGAATAACTCTCTATTAATCAGTAGTTTTTTATCCATTATTGCCCGCTTTACAGGCGTTGCTCTCAACTTTGCTGCGTCTATTGTGATTACGCGTCTGCTTAATATGTCCGAGGCAGGTGTGATATTTATGCTGATGCTGTTTGTAACAGGTGTCTCATTAATCAGTCGCATTGGGGTTGATCAGCTGATTGTAAAATCAGTTGCAAGTCTTGCTGATGATCACGCCTCACAACGCAGCCATATTTTAATCAATAGCTATAAATTACTCGCACTCACCTCCTTTATTTTTATCCTAATTTGGTTTATCGCCAGTCCGTGGGTACGTGATACTTTCTTTCACAATGAAATTGCACTGAATGAATTAAGATTAGCAGGCATTAGTTTATTATTTTTCAATCTCATCACCACTAATAGTTTCTACCTAAAAGGATTAAAACGTAGCTCCTCTTCAGTATTAGTACAAAACGCACTACCTGCCATTAGTTATCTATTGCTTATTGGACTTTTTTGGACTGCTTTTAAAAACAATCAATTAGGCGTTACTCTCTATA
>WGBH01000210.1 GCA_015494435.1 Thiotrichaceae bacterium
AGATTTTCTTATACTATTTTATAGATATTTATAGGTTTTTCTTGTCGGCAAATGGCTATTTTAATGGGTGCCATCACTTCTAAAATAACCACTAATACAAACATAACGACTGAAAGAACTAGCCCAATACTCCAAGCAAATCGTTTAGGAGTAGCACTGACATATTCAGATTGTTGATGTTTTATAAATAACCGACCAGCAATTAAGCTAGGTGAAAATTTAGGGTTGATTAAAACACGAATAATAAAATCAATCATAAAAAAAGTAATAAAAATTTTGGTAAAACGAAAATCCATCGTGTTATATGCATATAAGAAAGATAAAAAAGCAAAAAGAAATAAAAGACCTGCGCCCGCTCTTGCTTCTCGTTCATTTAAAACTAAACGATCATAACCACTGACAGATTCTCCAAATTTAAAGATATTTTTTAAATGCATTTTTATTAGGTCTCGTTATAATGTTAATAAGGGATAAGTATTGTTAATAATTATTTATAATATAGATTTTAGCTAAAATTATTTCACGCAAATACATTATCTGATTCGCTAACAATAAAGTCTGTGAAATATTCACATTCATATAAGGAACTTCCTAAATATAATGCTAACCGTTTAGATCACCTTCTTACATTAGGCTGAACAGCAGCAATTCCCGCTCATGCTGTAGACCGCACTAGATAAGGCTCTAAAAATAGCAGTGCTTTGCTAATTTTTAATCAAATGGCTTACTGTCACTGTTTACTCTAAATTAGAGCGGGAACTGCTGGCTGAACAGGTTGATCTTATGCGTTTACTCTATTTCTACCTGATAACTGACTAAGCCTTTAGCTCCACTTTTTAATGTCCCTGTGAAAACCCAATTTAAATCAGGATCATTGCTTGCATCAGGGCTGCAGTGTAAATCTGTTGGCGTGCTATCACAGTGCATACTTGCTACATCCAACAAGGTAAACTGTGGCACAACATCATTCACTTTTAGGTCAGTAATCGGTCCTGTGCCTGTATTACTGTAATAGATGCGGTATTTTAATATATCCCCAGGATTTGCTTGATTTTGAGTTTCTGTTTCTTGCGAACCCGCTTGTGTCATATTTTGTACTGTTTTACGTAATTCCAGTTTGGAACTTCCTACCTTAGGGGGTGGAGGGGCTTTAACGGTTGCTTTGCTTAGATCGGTAACTTTAAGACGGGTATTGCCTGCGAGCGTATTATTGTTAAAGTTAAAATCGGCATTAATGATATTACTAAAGGTTTCACCTACTCCAATATTATTGGGTGCATAGACTTTATTAATTAAACAAATTTTACTGTTTGCTGTGGTGGCAATATTATTTGCAATTGGCGCACTGGCTTCTGCACCGTCTAATTTTCTATTACAGTTCGTATCTTGAAAAATGATACTGCTCCAACCTGAAGTGGTAGGTGTAGTACTATTTGCAGAGAAGTTGACTGTGCCTGTATTTTTAGGTGTAAAGGTATGAGTATAAAAAATCACATTACCTGCTAATACAGTGCCACTATGGTTAGGACTAAAGGTGGGGTTTTCCACATCAGCAAAATCCTTACCTGTAATTTCAGCATCAATAACACTAAATTGCGCTAATACATTAGCAGTAGTGGAACGATAACCCGCAGGATCTTTTGCTTTAGTTGCATCACAGTCATTAGGTATTGTTACTTTTTCTCCTGAGGCTTCATAGAGTTTATACTCACCTGGAATCACGGGGAAGAAAGTATAGTTACCGTCACCGTCTGTTTTTGTACTAATACAGGTGTTATTGACGACATCTAGCAAGACAACAGGCAAGCCACTGATCCCTTTTTCATTCGCATCATTTACCCCGTTAATATTACTGTCTTTGTAAACACGACCTTTCACGGGGAATCCGCCCACTTTTATGGTTAAGGCGTAGTCTTCTACTTCACCGTCTAACTTCATACCGTCTACACTACTGGCGGACAGAGAATCTGTTGTTAAACGAACCCGCAAATAGCTGTCATGAGCAACAATATCAGTCGGTATGGCCGTCCAGTTGAGGCTGATATTGCCATCGTTGCTTCCTGTTGGTATGGAGCTGAGTATGGAAGCTTCATCCGCATCAAAGGTACCGCTATCATCCACATCTATCCAGCCGATTAAGTTTGCCGTGCTGCCTGTGTTATTGGTCACTTTTACGGTTAAGCTATAGCGGGTATCAAGGTCGTTTAGCTCTGGAAAATCCTTGATGCCGTTTTCATCATCTTGAGTCGTCGCATCCAGAATGCCATTTTCATCATCACTTGATGCTGTTTTATTTTCCTGTGTCCCTGCATCTATATCAACATTCACACCCATATAAAGTGTATCAATTACCCCATGTTTGGCAGCGGTTAAACCTGTGGTGTTATAGCCTTGGGCATCACCAAAGTCATAGCCATGACAAAAGGGAAGGGTAAAATCTTTTCGTGAAAAATCGAGCCTAAAGTCTGCATTTCCGCCCGTGTCTCGCTGCCCAACCATCATGTGAATACGAGAGCGATTCGTATAAATGGCGACTGCGGTGGATTCAGGCTCGCCATTTTGAACCGTTGTTCCACGGTATTCACGATAATTGGCATAAGACACTTCAATAAGATGACTAGCGGTCGAGAGCATGGTTTCTGCAATTTCGCCATTGTCTACGCGTAAATATTCGTTAGGCTGACCTTCACCACCATCAATATCTGTGCCAGAATAGGCAAAACTATAGGAGGCAGGTGAACTATCATCAGCATAGATAAAATCAATATGGTAGCTTACATTATTATCACTTGAATGCGCGGCTCCATTCTCCACCCGAATGCTGACAGCATCATCGGCGGGCTTATAGATAATCTTAACCTGCTGATCAATAGGTGCTGTACTATTGATTGCATCTATGGTTAATACAGCATTAATTTTTCGACCGTTAATTTTAGCAACATTGCTAAAATGTACTTTATCACCAGTTTTTACAAAAAATTCTGCACCCTCATCAGGCTGTCCAAAATGATATTCAATTAGGTTATCGGCTATTTGTCCTGTGGAGCATTGGGTAATAGCGTTATGAGTAATATTCACGATAACAAAATTATTATCAGTATCCTCTTCTGTTTGGCTAATACTAAAGGGTATGCGTTCATCAATGGGGCTAATATTAGCCACTGCATCGCCATCATCCGAGGTATCACTATCATCCATTCCTGCGTAGCCTGCAGGTGGTGTCATTACAATAAAATAATCACCAACGGGGATACCACTAAAACTATAATGACCCGTAGCATCGCTTGTTGTCGTTAAAGCTTGTCCATTTGCACCGATAACGGCATTGCCTGATGCATCTTGAATAGACAACACCACATTTTTTACCACCGCTCCTGTTGAATCAGTGACTTGACCTGATACACTGTTTTCGCGAATGGATAAGGCATAATCTTCAACTTCTCCATCACTTGCCCCACCTATTGGATTAGCAATTTGGGTTGCATCTGAGGCGATACGAAAACGGGCATAAATAGCCCCTGCGCTCAGCCCTGTTAAACCCGTCCATGATAATGCCGCCTGACCTGTTGTACAGTCTGCTTCTGCACGCTCTGCTGCTTCAAATACACCGCTTTGGTTAAAATCAATCCATCCTGCAACTTTGGCTGTGCCAACACAGGGGATATTTAAGGCATAACTGCTATCGGTTGTGTAGATGTTAGGTAAAGACGCAAAGGCATCCTCGTCATCACTACCATCGATATCATCACCTGTACCATCAACGGTTGCAGTGACTTGGTTTTCCTCATCGGGAGGAATTGAGCCTAGATAAACAGTCGGTGTGGCAAGTACTTTATGTGCTGCTCCCCCATAACTATTTGGTGCATCACCATAATCACCTGGCATTAAAACGGTTGTGGTTAAATAATCTCGATAAGAAAACCACCATGTGTTAATAGTGTTAAGATTGCCATAATCAAAATTGCTCCACGGCTGGCGTGCAATGGAGCCAATATCTGTATTCACTTTTTGTTTAGGTGGGAGACCTGGATCTTGACTGATGCGACTATCATCCCAAAACAAGAGATTAGGTGCTGTTAGACCTGCTGTTGTTTGTGTGCGAACCACAAAACTCTGATCCAGATATTCTACATCATAGGCGGTAAAATGGGTTTCCCCCTGTGTATAGGAAATAGTGACAGGAATAGGATAATCGCGTGGTTGAATCACTGTGCCATCACCTCGTTTACCATCCCACGGTATGGGATTTACCCCTGCGCTAACATCAGCAAAGAGTCGTTTATCAACGGCTTCTTGATAATTACCAATGGTACCAAAATCTAGTACGACCTCGACACGCCCTGATTGTGTTACCTCAATATTTATCGTAGAACTAGCAGGGTTTTCTATTTTTAATGGTAAGTTTTTCACTTCACCATCTAACCCTAGTGGGTAAACATCGGGATCAGGCGGATTAAGAAAGACTTTTTGTACAGGGTTACCCGACTGCGCACCAGGCACCGATTTACGGTCTTCAGCTACGTTCCCTGTACTGCCTGTTCCCGTATCATTAAAGGAGAACTGTCCAACATAAGGTCTAATCCCTGCCTCTGCAAAATTAACTTGTGTTACATAACCTTTCTCATCTCTGGCATAGAGCATTGCTTTTAATGGGTTATTAAAACTTTCGTTGTCAACCTGCCACGCTTGTGACCAAAGGCGACCCTTAATTACTTGAGGTGAAGCTCCTTTTGTTGCTACTGTTATATCAAACCAATGCATAGAGACACTGTCTCCAAATTCAATTGAATAATCTCCTGAAGATAAACCTTGGGGGTCAAATTTAAACATTGCATTATTTGTTGGATATCCTCCTGCGTTAAGTTCACCAGGTCCAATGACTGCCATATTATAATTTGTGATATTAGGACTGCTTACAGTATAAGGACCGTGTACTACATTGCCCGTAGGGGACACAATTCTAAATTTATAACCTGATACTAGACCTCTTGTATTTCCTGTAGAAAATCCCAAATAAACAATTTCATTACTAGGATCCTTAATATGAACATACATTTTCATATTAGGTTGTGATAAATAACCTGCAAATGAACGAACGCCAGAGGAATTACTTTTGGGGGGGGTGATATATAAATTTGCAGGAACACTACTATCAGGCTGCCATGTTTTAGTACCTTCGGCATGTAGTGTTGAGCTAACAGCAATAAAAAACAATAAGATCAACGAGCTTATGATCAATTTAACACTATTTATATTTTCATATCGCCTATTTGTTTCTTTGAATATTGAGCCACTACCCATTAGTATAGTGAACTGCATAAAAATTATTTTTTTTATAGACATTATTTGTCCAAACAACCCCATACCCAACGTCCCCTAATTTTTATATTTTGTATGGAAATGCAGATTCACTGTCTGCTTACATTATTTTGCATAGCTTAGATAAGCCAATCAAGCGAAGTGCAAATAAAACTATTTTTTATAATGTATCGATCCACAAGATTTCTAATCGATTAATAATAAAGAATAGAAGCTGTACGTATGATTAATAATTAATCTATTTGTGGTACGCAAACCCAATATGATACAGTTAACAATCAATCCTAAGACCTATCTCAAATCTCACGATTCAAGCCCCTGTGCGTCTTTAGAGACTCTACAAGTATTTTGAGACAAAAGAAAATTTTAACCATTTTTATTTCCATATTACGACAGTCAAAACTATGCACTTTGGTGCAAGACTTCTAGTACACTGCGGTTTTGTAACCGTTCAGATCTAGGCTGTCGAAACGCCCCACAAAAAAACAACAATATCATTTAAATTCAATG
>WGBH01000211.1 GCA_015494435.1 Thiotrichaceae bacterium
CTTTGAGTGTTTAATAGTGTTGTAAAAAAAATATTATTAAATCAACAGAAGGTAGATATCATGTCTTATTTCAATATAGTAGAAAATTTTGTAGAGGAACACCCACAAAATATAAACAGGTGTGATGAGTCTATTTTAAGTTTAGAAAAAGATGAAAATCGTAATAAAAAAATAATACCCGTGTCGATTTCTGATTCTCAATGGTTTAATACGGTTAATATTTGGATGCAACGTTCACGTCAAAGAAGAGATCTTGCCCAATTAGATCAGCATTTATTGGATGATTTGGGTTTAACTAAGGAAATGGTTGCAAAAGAAATAGCGAAACCATTTTGGAAGTAAGATAAGTTGCATCCATGAGGTTAATGGGGATTGAGATTGAAATTAAGTTTTTGTTTGTAGCTTCCTAAGTAGATTAAATTACAAGCAAATAGATGAATGGTTGCTTAATAAGGGTAAATGCACTTGCAAAACCTATGAGAAAACAGTCAAATAAGAAGAGATTATATTCAAGGTGTCTCTATGAGTTAGGTGTTCTTTTGGGTAATACCTAATTTATAAAGATGCCTTTCATCATGGAGACTTCCCCTAATGACCAAATTTTTACTAGGCTTTTTTAGTTTTAGATGGCTAAGAGGGCTTGATTTCCTACCTTCTCTTTTGCTTCGTTTATTTTTAGCACCTATGTTATGGCTCTCTGGTAGTAAGAAGTTAGGATTATTTGTGGAACCTGATATTAACTGGCTTTCTCCGATAACTTGGTTTGATTCAGCAACTTATGATGCAAGTGTTAAAGTATTAAGTGCAACACCGATGCCAGTTCCTGAAATAATGAATGGTGTTATCGGTGGTATTGAAGTTATTGGTGCTTTTTTGTTGGTGATTGGTTTTGCTGTACGTTGGATATCATTACCTTTATTAGCATTGGTAGGATTTACTATTTTATTAGCGCTTGGTGATGAGAATGTTATGACGGCAGGCGAGAATCTATTAATGACTCATGCTTATAATACCGATGCAACAATAGATCATTTGACAGTTCGGGTTATGTATTTTTTGATGGTACTGTCTTTGTTTTTTATGGGAGCAGGGCGTTTTTTTAGTATTGATTGGTTTTTGTATCGTAAACTGCAACGTAGTGTTGATGAACAGAAAGCTAGTACTTCTCAACATAACCCTTTTGATTTAGGCTCAAGTGCTTCCCAACATAATCCCTTTGATTTAAGAGGAACATCTGATAAGAAGTTCTAAAAAGTCAATTGACTGATACTATTGATTTTTTTAGGGCTATCAATAAATTGATAGCCCTTAGAGTTTCCTAAGCTAATTTCTCTAATAAATGCTTTGCTTCTAGACGTTGCTTATTACTACCTTCCTCATGGGCTTCTTGTAATATTTCAATTGCGGCATCAGGCATATCCATGTCCATATACGCTTTTGCTATATCCAATTTAATGGAAGACTCCATCGATTCTTCTTCACTAGCAGAGCTAATAATATCAGGAACAACTGAGGTTGTTATTGCCTTTGATATTTTGTTTTCCGTTAGTTTTTTATTTGAATTTGGAGAAGAAATATTGTTTGTATTTTTTTCTACAGTATTAGAGTGAGTAATGGGTACTTTTTTCTCTTGAGAAAAAGAGCGTTTAAATAAGTAAGCTAACACTGAAAGTAGGAAGAGGGTGGGAAGTAGCCAAGTCCAAGGAGATTTTACAAAAGCTAGTGTATCATTATTATTATTTAAGCTTAGATTTCTAGCAGGTTCTTGTCTGATTTTTGCAAGTTTAGCTTCCATTTCGGCTATCTGCTGATCAAGTTTAGCATTTTCCTTATCGCTGTCTAGCAGTTTACTTTCTAAATCATTAATAGTTTGTTTGGAGTCATTAATTTGATTGGTAAGAAGCGCTATTTCTTCAGTTTTTTTCTTTAGTTTTATTTGAAGCGAGCTAAGTTTCTTTTGTAAATCTGCATTTTCTATTTTTAATTGGCTAATAATAGCTTTTTCATTATGACCTGCTGACAAAGATAAATTATTTTTATCAGAGAGAGATTGTGACATTTTCTTTAACGA
>WGBH01000212.1 GCA_015494435.1 Thiotrichaceae bacterium
GCTAGAAAATCAATAGCTTTTCATAAGAGACGAAAAAAGTTATGCTACTGATTTATAAGGCATTTATCCTTAATTCAATGGCAGTGACCTACGCGGTGGGTAATTATAAACAAAGTAAGATATAAACAAAGTGAGATTTCTAAACCACCTACGCGGTCACTGCCATTGAATTAAGGAAAAACATTAGCCCGACGGGGTTTGTTACCCCGTCGGAACGTTTTAAAGAAGCCTTGCAGGAAACTGTGAGGCTTTATTGCGTTTAAGCTAAAGGTGTGGACGGGTTTACAAAACCCGTCCAGCGAATGGGTTTACAAAACCCGTCCAGCGAATGGGTGCATTCTATGCGCCGTTTAGCGCGGTAGGTCGGCTAAGATGCGCATTGCACGAAGCTAAAATTGAAGTATAATCTATCCGTGCATCGCCAGCCGACAATATGTCATCATTTATTGCATTTAAGGACAATCAGTATGGCCTATGGTACAGAGCTTAACGCGACCTGTTAGGGCAATGGTGACTTTTTTCTTTAAAGAAGATGGACTAGAGCCGATACGAAAACTTGCTAGCGTATTAGGACGACCTGATACCCGATAGGTGAAATGATCTTTCGCAGTTGCACTTTCTCCGATAATGGATAGTTGTTGCAAACCATTATGTATTTTTATCACGATATCCTTATCGTTACTACCATCACCATCAAAATCACAAGTTGTTATTGTTGTGGTGATCAATCCATCCCGATTACAATCAGAAAAAATAATCCAGCCTTTGGCGTAGTTGTCTAATGCATTATTACAGCTTGTACCATTATCACTGGTACAGATACTGATGGGAATGGTGCGTGTCACCGCTTCGCTACGTGTTAACATCATCGCAGCTATAAATTCATTGGTTGCAGAGCTAATACGATTTCTTTCAATCATTTTAGAAAAGGAGGGGATAGCAAGACTTAATAAAATGGCTGCAATGGTAATGGTGATCATCGCTTCTATTAAAGTAAAGCCATTATGATTTCTATTATTCTTCATGGTTGTTATCTCTCATTATATTTATTAGAAGGGGGGTAAGGATGAGATGATCTTAATTAAAGCATAATCAAAAATGACAAAAAGGATAAAAAGATGAATGGCAAGGGAAATCAAATTTCAAATAAACTTTTGAGCATTGCTACTAATATTTCTAACACACTTGAAACAACGATACACTTTAAACAGTTAGAAAACCTTGGTGGCGGGTGTATTAATCAAGTTTATAAAGTCAGTGATATCGATGGAAGATCTTGGTTAATAAAAGAAAATAGTCCGCATTTGCTAGATATGTTTGTTGCTGAAGCTGAAGGATTAAAGGAAATAAATAAGAGTGAGAGCATTCGTTGTCCTAAGGTTGTTTGTTATGGTGCAACGGAGCAAAATAGTTATTTAGTCTTGGAATATATTTCTTTATCTAATCAAGGTGGAAATGCCACAACGGGAGAGAAATTAGCGCAGATGCATCGTTATCAAGGGGAGAAATTTGGCTGGCATCGGGATAATACCATTGGAACGACAGCACAAAGTAATTTGCAATCTACATCGTGGGTTGAATTTTGGCAACAACAACGTTTATTACCACAGCTAAAATTAGCCTTAAAAAATGGCTATTCACATAGCGATTATGATAGGGGCTTAAAACTTTGCGAGCGCTTGAATGTTTTTTTTAGTAGTTATCAGCCTGCAATATCCTTATTGCACGGTGATTTATGGGGAGGAAATCAAGCGCATGATCATAATGGCGAGGCTGTTATTTTTGATCCTGCTGTTTATTATGGGGATCGAGAAACAGATATTGCCATGACAGAATTATTTGGGGGGTTTAAAGCAGCGTTTTATTCTGCTTACAATCAGTCTTATCCCTTAGACGAAGGTTATGCTACACGAAAGATACTTTATAATCTTTACCATACCTTAAATCACTACAATTTATTTTCTGGAGGCTATGCGGCACAGGCAGCGAATATGACTAAGCGTTTATTAGCTGAAGTTTAAGAAAGTTTCAATAGAGAGATTTAAGCATGTTTAAAAAAGCAATAACTAGGCGTTTGCTTCTTAATGGTCTGTTGTGACTGATTATATTAGGGTTAATTAACTGCTACAATATATCTATTATTTCCTATAAAATTATATATAATATCATTATGTATTCAATAGGAAAATTTGCAAAACTAATCGGACGAAGTATACAAACACTAAGGTCATGGGATAAACAGCAGCAATTCCCGCTGGCGTGTAAGTAACTGATTTTAAATACTTTATTTTCTTGATCACTGTGCAGC
>WGBH01000213.1 GCA_015494435.1 Thiotrichaceae bacterium
AATATCTACACTTTTTTGCACAATACATTGCGTAGTCATAGCGCCTGTATTAGTATTTAATACAGGCGCTTTTTGAGGTAAGGCAATGGCCAGGAATACATCAGTGACATTAGGTGAACACTTTGACGAATTTGTCAGTGAAAAAATCACTGCAGGGCGTTTTCAATCGGTGAGTGAGGTTGTACGAGCGGGGCTGCGTAAATTAGAAGAAGACGAAATACGGCTTCAGGTGCTAAAAGACAAACTACAGGCCGGAGAGGATAGCCCGATTGTAGATGACTTTGATGGTGCGGAGTTTATTGCTGGGTTACACAAAAAACACGCTAAATGACGATTGCCTACCGCATAAGGCAACTGGCTCAGGATGATCTTGAAGCGATCTGGCTTTATACGCGTAAGCAATGGGGTATAGTTCAGGCAGACAGTTATCTTGAAGCGCTTATTTTAAGGTTTGACTGGTTGGCGGAAAACCCTGAGCTGGGCAAGCCGCGAGACGATGTGAAATCAGGCTATTTCTGTTTTCCTGAAGGCATGCACCTCATTTTCTATATCATCAACGATAATCAGATCGATATCATTGGCGTGCCGCATCAGCGGATGGATGTTGTTGAGTATCTGGGTTGAATATCAAGTACGAGAGCGGGTTATCGTATCAATAAATATATGATGATTAATAAAGAGAGAGATTGCATATAACAATTACTACATTGTGTTTGATTTCTATGTAGTATTCATTCATGTTGATTACAGAGCTTTGTTCTTTAAAAATCATGCTTTTAAAGCCGGTCTACATTGTTTTAAATCTTATAATAATTACTGTATAAAAAATGATAAATTTAGATGACGCAGAAACAAAAGCAAATGAAATATATGTAGATGTAAAGGGTAATATTAATAACATTGAAACTGAAGAAGATGCCAAAATACAAATAATTAATAGAATTCTAAATGAATGTTTAGGTTGGTCATTTACAGACTTCAAAGCAGAAACTCATCATGAAAATGGCTATTCTGATTACATTCTATTTAATAATGAAGTGCCTGTTTTATTAATCGAAGCTAAACGTATCGGTATCATTGATATTAGAACCATTGAAAAAAAGCAGGTGCGTCATTTAAAAATATCTGGGTCTAGCTTAAAAAGGGCGATGCCAGGTATCGATCAAGCGGCTAGTTACTCATTAGCAAACGGCATTCCAATTACTGTTCTTACTGACGGTATTTCCTGGATTGTATTTAAGACATTTACTCCTGGTGAAAACTTTAAAACTAAAGAGGCTATAGTTTTTCCAAGTTTAGAAGCAGTTATCTCTAGTTTTTCATATTTTTTTGATCTTTTGTCAAAAGGGCAGTTTAATAAAAGGCTTTATAATTCAATTTTTGATGATCTTCATAATAAAAGGTTGTTGCTGACACAAGGGTTAATCTCTCCATTAGCAGAATCAGATGTGAAAATCTCTCAAAAATCTGACATAGCATTCGATTTAGATCGTGTTTTCTCTAACTTCTTCTCTCGATTGACAGGTGATGTAGATGAAGATTTATTGATAGAATGTTTTGTTGAAACTCGTGAAAGTAGAATCGCAGACTTTTCTCTTGAAAAGATGACGATGAGTGTTCTAGGTAATATTGTGCCTAAGGATAAAAGTGTAGATACTGAATTAGCTTCTTTAATAAAAACGAATGTTGAAACAGATCCTTCCGAATCCGGACAAACTGTATTTATAGTTGGACCAACAGGGGCAGGAAAAACCACATTTTTAGATCGTTTTTTTCGTAAAACACTGCCTAATTCAATAAGGAGGAAATGTGTACTAATACGGGTAAATTGTTTAGACGCAACTGGTAGAGAAGATACAGCATTAACCTGGATAACAGAAAGACTTATTTCTGAGTTGGAAAAGGAAGTTTATAAAGAGGGGGCTCCAACTTGGGATGAACTGCTTGGCCTATATATGGGCGAATATAAACGTAGACTAGGTGGTGTCGATGCGCAGTTATATACTAGAGATAAACAAGCATTTAAAGAAAAATTTGGTGAGTTTCTTGATCAAAAAGTAGAAAGTGATAGAGAGGGGTATTTAAAGCGAATTTTAGAGGATGTAGTAAATAACAGAGGGATGTTGCCAATTATTTTGATTGACAATACTGATGAGTTTACTAATGAATACAAACAAAAGTTCTTTCAATTTACACAGTCACTTCGAAGACATATTAACCATTGTTTGGTGATTTTCCCAGTGACGGATAAATCGGCATGGTCTTTTTCTAAAACCGATATTTTTGGGATTTATGAATCACGTTCATTTTTTCTGCCGACTCCATCGCCACGTGAGGTGTTTAGAAAGCGTATTGATTTTTTAAAAAATGCAATTGCAGAGCATGGGGAAAATAAAAATAATAAGAATAAGAAGACTTACCTCTCTGGCACGGGGATAAAAATATCTATTCAAAATTTAGATGGTTTTGCGCAAGTTTTAGAAAACATATTTGTTGATCATGACTACACATCTAAAACATTAGGTGAATTAACAAATTACAATATTCGTAGGACTCTTTTGCTTTCACAAAGGATAATGACTTCTTCTGTTATTAAGATTGAAGATTTAATTAAGTCCTACTTAATCGGTAAGTTTGTGGCTACGGATTTTGCAACATTCATGGAAGCGC
>WGBH01000214.1 GCA_015494435.1 Thiotrichaceae bacterium
GCAGCGTCAGATGTGTATAAGAGACAGCTTATATATCATTGAATTTAAATGATATTGTCGTTTTTTCGTGGGGCGTTTCGACAGCCTAGTAACAAACCCCGTCGGGCTAGGTATATCCGTTTACTTTAAAAATAAAAGGTAAGTGCTACTTATTTTTTCAGCTAGATGAAGAATAAATTAAATAACAAATAAACTAAAATCATTGCCTCGTCCCCATGCGCAAATTAAATACACCACACCTAGCGCGGTAGGTCGTATAAGTGCCGTCTACATATTTTAATTATTTATTGAAATTTACACCGCGCGCCATACGACATATTGATATAAAAGATGTCAGATGGCGATGTATCTTATTTAAACTTAATCATCCTTGCCTAACCCACACAATTACTATGAGTTGCTGAAACATCATCGCCAACAGGATACTATCCTCCCCCTTTCATCGTAATTGTATTCAGAAACAAGGTAATTAGTATGTCAATATCCTCCTTTCACCCACCGCAAAGAACATTAATGGGGCCTGGTCCTTCTGATGTGAATCCACGTATTTTAGAGGCAATGTCACGTCCTACTATTGGGCATCTTGACCCTATGTTTGTCAGTTTGATGGATGAGGTGAAAACCTTACTTCAAGAGACATTCCTTACCACAAACAAACTTACTATGCCTGTTTCTGCGCCTGGATCGGCGGGTATGGAAACTTGTTTTGCCAATATGGTCGAAGCGGGTGAGACGGTTATTGTGTGCCAAAATGGTGTGTTTGGAATGCGCATGATAGAAAATGTAGAACGCTGTGGCGCAATTGCGGTTGTTGTTGAAGATGCTTGGGGTTCACCTGTTGACCCTAATAAATTAGAGGAAGCCTTAAAAGCGCATCCAGAGGCCAGTACGGTTGCTTTTGTTCACGCTGAAACTTCAACAGGTGCAATTTCTGATGCTAAAACATTGGTACAAATAGCCCATGATCATGATTGCTTAACCATTGTTGATGCGGTGACCTCATTGGCTGGATCAGAGTTACGTGTCGATGATTGGAATATTGATGCTATCTATTCAGGCACGCAAAAATGTCTCTCTTGCACTCCTGGCATTTCACCCGTTAGTTTTAGTGAAGCCGCTATCAATAAAATTCAAAACCGCAACACAAAAGTACAAAGCTGGTTTATGGATTTAAATCTTGTGATGGGATATTGGGGTGAAGGCACACAGCGTAGCTATCATCACACTGCACCTATTAATGCACTGTATGCCTTTCATGAAGCATTGGTTATTTTGCAAGAAGAGGGTCTAGAAAACTCATGGGCGCGCCACAATACTAATCATCAAGCATTAAAAGCAGGCATTGAAGCGATGGGACTGGGTTTCTTTGTTGATGAAGCCTACCGCCTTCCCCAACTCAATGCCGTTACTCTACCTGAAGGCATTGATGAAGCCGCTGTGCGTCAACAATTACTTAGCCGTTATAATCTTGAAATTGGCGCAGGACTTGGGCCAATGGCGGGAAAAATCTGGAGAATTGGTTTAATGGGATATGCAAGTAGCCAGCAAAATGTACTGACCTGTTTAGGCGCATTGGATGCCGTCTTAACCAGTATGAATGCGAAAATCGACTCAGGTAAAGCAGTGACGGCTGCATTAAAAGCATTTGGCTAACATTGAAACGGTATGGACGGTTTTATAAAAACTGTCCAGCTACCCATCAATATGGAAAAAGATAAATCTTTCACTCCTCCTCTCTATAATTTGATCTTTTTTTAACCAATCAACTCACTATTATGGTTCTAATACTATTTTAGATTGCTATTCAGAAATAAGATTGCTATATCTTCTTGTTCTACTCATTAACAATAGATTCATCTTAAATGAAGCAAGAACTTATCATTTCAATCGCCCAATTGAACCCTATCGTGGGCAGTTTTCGTCATAATACTCAACTTATTCTTGATGCTATTGCACAGGCAAAACAAGAAAAAGCTGATATTGTTGTTTTTCCTGAATTGGTTATTACGGGTTATCCACCTGAGGATTTGCTCTTTCGTCCCGCCTTTTTGCATCAAGTAGAACTTGCACTAGAGACGATTGCCAAAGCAACCAAGGGCATTAGTGCCATTGTCGGTGCGCCTATTATGCGTGATGGACAATTATTTAATATGGCTTGTCTATTACAAAATGGTGAGATGATTGCTGAATACGCTAAACAGCATCTACCTAACTACCGCGTCTTTGATGAAAAACGCTATTTTACAGCGGGCTCTGAAAGCGTTGTAGTGGATATTGCAGGACATCAAGTCGGTCTATTGATTTGCGAAGATATTTGGATGCGCCAACCGATACAAACACTGGCTAAACAGGGGGCAGAGGCTGTTATCGCCATTAATGCCTCACCGTTTCGTTTAAATAAAACTCAAGAACGCTTTGATATGCTCTCAGAACGTGCCTCTGATAATCAATTAGCCATTGCTTATGTCAATTTAGTCGGTGGGCAGGATGATTTAGTGTTTGACGGAGAATCTTTGCTGCTTGATAAACAAGGTCAACTAGTGTTTCAAGCACCGACTTTAGAAGCAGGAGTTTTCACCGAAAAACTTCCTTTAGGCACGGTTAAAGCGGATAAAATTTGTCAGATACACAGCGAAAGTGATAATGCGCTCATTTATAAAGCACTGGTATTGGGTGTTAAAGATTATGTGAATAAAAACAATTTTCCCGGCGTGATGTTAGGTTTATCAGGAGGAATTGATTCAGGGCTAACCCTTGCCATTGCGGTTGATGCGCTCGGTGCCGATAATGTGGAAGCGGTAATGATGCCGTTTCGCTATACCGCTGATATCAGTATCCATGATGCGCGTGAACAGGCAAAAAAGCTGGGGGTCAAATACCGAGAAATCCCGATTGAGCCTATTTTTAATAGCTTTATGGATGCCTTAGAAAAAGAATTTGTTAATACCGAACGTGATGTGACCGAAGAAAATCTACAAGCCCGCTCGCGTGGTGTTTTGTTAATGGCAATGTCGAATAAATTAGGAAAAATGCTATTAGCCACAGGCAATAAAAGTGAAATGTCCGTCGGTTATGCCACACTTTATGGTGATATGGCAGGTGGTTTTGCCCCCTTAAAAGACGTATTTAAAACCGTGGTTTATGATTTATCTCGTTATCGCAATAGCCTAGGCGATGGTGAGATGATTCCAGATCGTGTTATTACCCGCCCCCCCTCTGCCGAACTTGCCCCTGATCAAGTAGATGAGGATTCCTTACCCCCTTATGATATTTTAGATGCTGTGTTACGTTATTTTATTGAAGAATATAAAAGTGTCGAAGAGATTGTCGC
>WGBH01000215.1 GCA_015494435.1 Thiotrichaceae bacterium
GTTTAAGGAACAAAGAAATAATAAAAAAAAATCTAGGCTATCTTAAATACCTTTGCCAAGCGTGATTTGTAGGGCGGATCAGTGATAGCGTATCCATCAAAATCAATCTGTTGCGGTGGATGCGTTACATTTATCCACCCTACCGTTTAAATTTAGCGAAGGTATTGATTGTCTAAATATTATTCAGATTATTCAGCTATTTCATTCATATAAGCATTAGCATCTAATAGCTGGTTTAGGTCATCTGTATTATCAAGTTTTAAGGTCATTACCCAGCCATCGCCATAAGGTTCTGTATTAACTAGCTCAGGTTCTTCATCCAGTTTTTCATTAACCGCAATGACTTCCCCAGCCAAAGGGCTATAAAGATCAGAAGCTGCTTTGACAGACTCAATAACGCCAGCAGGATCTTCTGCATTTAATAGAGTGCCATCTTCAGGTAATTCGATATAAACTACATCGCCGAGTAATTCTTGTGCATGATCAGTAATACCAACGGTTACAGTGCCATCTTTATTGTCTCTGACCCATTCATGGGATTTTGTATAGGCTAATTCTTCTGGGATATTTGTACTCATAATATATTTCTCTTGGGTAATATTGTCTGTGATGATGATTAATAAAGGGGGTCTAAGTCGTCTTTAAAGGCAAGATTTGCCATGACGTACAAAAGGTGGTTTAACCACCCGTGCTTCAATTTTTTTATTGCGTATTTCAACAAAGCAGTGATCATTTGTATTCGCAGGAACGCGGGCTAATGCAATGGAAACACCTAATGTAGGGGAAAAAGTACCACTTGTAGTTTCACCTAAGCCTGATTCAGTTATTACCGTTTGATGACCACGTAACACGCCTTTTCCTTCTAAGACTAATCCAACCATTTTAAAGGCAGGTTTAGTGGTAATTTCAGCTTCAAGTGCCTTGCGACCTAAAAAATTACGCTCTTTAGGTTGTAAGGCGACCGTCCATTGTAGAGCGGAAATAAGCGGTGAGGTGGTGGTATCCATATCGCTACCGTATAAACTCATCCCTGCTTCTAAACGTAGTGTATCACGCGCTCCAAGCCCCGTTGGTTCAATACCTGCTTTAAGTAAAGTCTTCCACAGTGCGGCAGCTTCTTGATTAGGAAGTAGGATTTCAAAGCCATCTTCACCTGTATAGCCTGTGCGTGCATAGAAAATATTGTCCAGTTGCACGCCAAAAAATGGCTTTAACTCGGATACATTAATAGCGCTTGTTTCATCGAGTGTAGATAACAGCTTTTCTCGTGCATTTGGACCTTGCACCGCAATCATAGCAAGGTCGTCACGTTCTTGAAGTTGTACGTCAAAAGTAGCCATTTTACTCTTAATCCATGCAAGGTCATTTTCTCGTGTTGCGGCATTAATAACCATGCGATAGAAGCCGTCTGATAAATAATAAACAATCAAATCATCAATAATACCCGCGTCTTCATTTAGCATGCAGCTATAGAGGGCTTTACCTTGTTGTTTTAATTTATGAACATCATTTGCTAATAAATATTGGAGAAACGCTTTACTATCTTTACCTTTAAAATCGACAACCACCATGTGGGATACATCGAACATTCCTGCATCTTTTCTTACTTGATGATGCTCTTTGACTTGAGAGCCGTAGTTGATTGGCATTTCCCAGCCTGCAAAATGAACCATTTTACCACCTGCGAGTAGGTGTTGTTGGTAGAGAGGGGTGCGTTGTGGAGGTGTGTTAGTATTTGGCATTTATTTAGACTCAAAAATTAGGCAAACATAAAAAAAGGGCGGCAGATGCCCATCATTTGCCGCCCCTCTGTCCTTGCTACCTGAGATATTCCCTGCGATTGATTATGTCCACTTACAGGTTGATCCCCTTCGGTGGAGGTTGTAGATTTTACAATCTGTAAACCTCTCTCTCCAGAGTCAGCTCAATCTTAATAGATTTTCTCTTGCAGTCCTGATACCTGAGCGTTTCCGAGCGGATTTGCGTCTTCGGTGTTCTACGCTTAACCTATTAAAATATATGGTTAATAAT